>DHVO01000261.1:10494-14630 GCA_002412705.1 Bacteroidales bacterium UBA5206
CAAAATAGAAAAGGAGGAATCGAAACGGTTCCTCCTTTTTTGTGAAACAATCTGTTACTATTTGTATTTATCCAATTTCTCAATTAATAATCTATTCTCTTTCTCTAGCCGATTATTTGAAATCCCTTGAAAAATGTTCCATACCAAAGAAGTTAGAGCAATAAAAACCGCAATCCACTTAGCATAGTCAGTTCTAGGCTTCAATGAATTCTTGTATGCATACCAATCAGTAAAATCATTCGCAATAGTTAAGCCTTCTCTCGAAAATTTAACGGAAAAATCGCCATGTCTCTCAAAAGGAGGAGATTTGATAAGTAAATCGTAAATTTTAAGGTACTCATCATCACCATGATTTAGCCCACTCATAAAAGTAAACTCCTTTACTAACATAAAGGGCCTATTCCATCTTTTAAGTTCAATAATTGCTTGATTTATTATCCTGTCAGCATCCATAACTATTACAAAATCATTTACATATAAATAAAATCCAGCACAATAATATCATCCTAGAATATTTTGAACTAGTAAGTCTTAGTCATATCCTCAGGAACAACAATAATAAAATCGGCAACACCCTTGTTCTCATCACTTAGGGAGGAGATATCCTTTTGGTTAACAGTAGCTATAGTAGCAACCCTCACCGATGATTTTTCCTTTTTAAGGTACCAGATAATCCCCTCGTAACCATTGGAATGATAAGCACCGTTAAAATGAAGAAGTTTGCTACGCTTGTTCATACTCTCGGCAATGGACCAAGCCATGGTAGCATCCTTTAGAGCTTGCGCTTTGGGAAGGTTCTGCTCATCGGGACCACCCTTTTTACCGGGCATTCCGCCCATTTTAAGCATAGCGGCATAGCCGGGTAGCGCAATATCAAACTCAATGGGTAAGCGTGGCATAAGCTTTTTTGCCTCTTTCGATAGCGAGTCCAAACCATCAAATCCCTTCGATGCCACTATTGATGCGTACCGTCTGGGAACATTGGTTGCAACAAAAGGTACTTTATTAGTGCGGGCAAACTCAACCAGTGCCTTATAGTCGGTCTTGTAGTTATTCCAGAGCTTAGCCTCATCCTCAAAACGCTTCTGGTTAATAAGGCCTTGCACATACTCCGTTAGTATAAGCTGGTTATCGGTTTCAAACATCTCGGCACCTAGCATAAAATCAGCCTTATGCACAGCGTATAAATCGGTAGTTACCGATAGTTCCAGCCAGTGAGCAATGGGGCAATTGTGCTGCTCGCCAAAGAAAACCACATCGGCTTCTGCAATTTTTTTTATCATTTCGGCATAGTCCGATTTTGCTCCACTACCAGTAAAAATAAGGTATGCAGGCTTATCTTGAGCATAGGCAGATATCGTTATTAAACAAACGACCAAGTAAGTAGTAAACTTTTTCATATTTTTGAAGTTTTACAATTGTTTAAAAGTAAGAAAAGTTGCTTTAACAATCTTACCCAAAACGGTTAAATGCAAACAAACCCAAATCCTATGCAAATTACAAGAACTTTTGATTTGCTGCACAAAGGTGGCGATGTGTACGGAACAAGACCTGTGCTGGCTTATAAACACAATGGTTCGTGGAAAACGTTTACCCTAGCAGAATACGCCGAGAACGCAACGCTTTTAAGCTACGCCTTTTTAGAGATGGGGCTAGAGCGAGGCGATAAGGTAGCAACCATATCGAACAATCGCCCTGAGTGGAACTTTGTTGACATGGGGCTTAGCCAAGCCGGAATGGTTCACGTACCCATTTACCCAACCATTAGTCAGGATGAGTACCGCCACATTCTAAGGCACTCCGATGCCAAGATTGTGTTTGTGTCGGATAAAATGCTGTACGAGAAGTTACAACCCATTGTGAACGAGATTGACAGCATAAAGAACATGTACGTGTTCAGCACAACAAACACCAATGGTTACCCTAACTGGAATGAGCTTAGAGAGCTGGGCATATCGGTAGGAAATAAATACGCTGATAAGCTTAAGCAGATTAGTGACTCTATTAGCCCTGACGAGCTGGTGTCTATAATATACACATCGGGTACAACGGGCTTATCCAAAGGGGTTATGCTAACCCACAGCAACTTTATGAGCAACGTAACGGTGTGCCTACGCCGATACCCACTGCAAGCAGGCGACATAGCGCTTAGCTTTTTGCCACTTTGCCACGTGTTTGAGCGTATGGTAAACTACTATTACCAAGCTAAGGGTATTAGCATTTACTACGCTGAGAGCATGGCCACCATTGGCGACAATATAAAGGAGCTAAAACCTCATATTTTTGGTGCAGTACCAAGGGTTATTGAGAAAGTTTACGATAAGATTATTGCCAAAGGCAAAGATTTAACAGGCATAAAGAAGCAGCTGTTCTTTTGGGCTGTAAATTTGGGATATAGGTATAAGGAGAACAACTTAGGTCGTCCACTATACAACCTACAGCTAAAAGTTGCCCGCAAGCTAATCTTTAGCAAGTGGAATGAGGCTTTAGGTGGCCGCCTTAAGCTTGTAATAAGCGGAGGAGCTGCGCTACAGCCACGCTTGGCTAGAGTTTTTTGGGCAGCAGGCATACCGCTTTACGAGGGATACGGGCTAACAGAGACATCGCCAGTTATAGCATCAAACCATACCGCAGAGCCCAATGCGCTTATGTTTGGTTCGGTAGGAACTGTGCTGGAGAATATCAACGTAAAAATTGCTGATGATGGCGAGATTTTAATGAAGGGCCCAAGCCTAATGAAAGGCTACTACAAGGATACAGAGCAAACCACCCAGGTTATTGACGCCGAGGGCTGGTTCCACACGGGAGATATTGGGCATTTGGAGAAGGACCGCTTCCTTGTTATCACCGATAGGAAAAAGGAGATATTTAAGATGTCGAGCGGCAAGTACGTTGCCCCACAGGTTATTGAGAACAAGATGAAAGAATCGTTCTTTATTGAGCAGTGCATGATTGTGGGCGAAAACGAAAAGTTTGTCAGCGCCCTAGTATCGCCAAACTTCAGCTTCTTACACGACTGGTGCGCTCGGCATAAAATCCACTTTGAGAACAATAAGGAGCTGATTGAGATTCCGCAGGTAATTGCACGATACCAGAAGGAGATAAACGCCATAAATGCACAAATTGGTGGTTACGAGCAAATAAAACGCTTCCGATTGGTTGCAGAGCAGTGGAGCTCGCAAACAGGAGAGCTCTCCCCCACCCTAAAACTGAAACGTAAAGTTATTTACGAGAGGTACGAGTCCGTTTTGATGGAAATTTATGGTCACGCCAAAACTCACGAAGTAAAAGGAGCAAAATAGTATAACCCACATCTTAATTAATCCCCAGTTGCATATGCAGCTGGGGATTTTTGCTTTAAACCTACCGACAGGGAGAGAGAAAAACTTGTAAATCCTATGGGTAACCCCCATGCAACCTACAATGTGAAATTGAGCTAAACACTATTAAAAACCAGAAAACTATTTTCGTTTTGAAAGTTTTCCTAATACCTTCGCCCCCGAAATAATAGGAGACACACCATGAATGTTAAAGAGCGCATAGTAAGCGAAGCGGCTGCAATGTTTGTTCGTAATGGGATAAAGAGTATTACAATGGACGATATTGCCTGTACCCTTGGCGTATCCAAAAGAACCATTTACGAGCTATTCAAGGATAAAAACGAGCTGCTAACGGAGTGTTTGGAGTTCCACATGGCGCTAAACATGAATGAAAACCTGAGGATACTAGCAGAATCGCCGAATATGATTGAGGCTATGCTAAAGTTCCTAAAGCGTGGTACCGAAGCCATGGAGGAGATAAACTTCTCATTCTTCACCGACTTGCAGAAATATCACCCCAAGGTATATAAGGATATAGTTGTAGCCAGCCGCCACAAGAATATCGCTTTTACAATGTCGATGCTGCAAAGAGGGATTGAAGAGGGCGTTTTTAGAAGCGATATAAAAACGGAGCTGGTTGCCATTACCCTACGCGAGCAAATAGACCTAATGACGAAGCCAGATATATTCCCTTACAGTAAATACTCAAAATCAGAAGTATTCACCAGCATCATAATAAACTTTAGCCGAGGTATATCAACCCCAAAAGGAACTGCCCTAATGGACGAGCTCCTACAGAACTACAAAGAAGAGTAA
>DHVO01000093.1 GCA_002412705.1 Bacteroidales bacterium UBA5206
TGTGTGGTGTTATACAGGTTTATTGAATTTGAATAGGTTGCAAGCAGCGTGGTTGTGTTGCCCAAATGGTTATATGCACCACCGCTAAACACGGTAAAGCTTCGTGCTACCTGCAAGTCGTTTACTTGTCCTCTAAAGCTACCCCACTCCCGGCGAGCGTAAAGCTCCGTATTGCCGTTTATAAGCAAGTCGCCTGCAATATCTATATTGCTACCCATGTAAACCCTATAGGTGTTGGTTGTATTAAGCCTTGTAAGGTTTACATTGTAAAGATTTCCTTGTGCTATAAGATCAATATTATCGTTGCCGTTACCCTTTAGGTGTATGGTTCCCCCTGTTACGGTGTGGTTTGCGTCCGAAGCTAAAATGCACACACCATTGCTATTATAGCTGTTGTTAGAGGTAACATCGTTTATGTAAATTGTACCACCCGACATCTGGAATACTCCTTCGGGATCTACAATCCCGAATATTGGATACGAACCATCCTTTTCGCCACCTCCATCGGGGTTAACACTTACAGTTCCTTCGGTAAAGGTTCTATTACCGCGAACAAAGAGTGTTCCTCCCGACATGAAGAATGAGGTTTTGCCTCCAGCTACATTGTTGGCGCTTCTAAACTGGGCCACATCGCTAACTCCGCCCTCAAGGCGAACCAGTGCCGAGGCATCGGCCCAGAATATAAAACCGGCCGAGTTACGTGTGCTAAAGTAACCATCAGATATTCTAAACTCTCCGTAAACCGATAGCGCCTGATTGCTTGAGGCATCAGCTACACCAACTGTCCCTGGGTATAAATTGGTTGAGGCAGTACGGGCTGTGCTGTAAACCTTAACATCGCCGCCCGATATCCATAGCGCGCCATTACCCGGTATGGCATAGTCTCCGTTCCCTCCGGAGGTACTTCCCTCCGATAGCGATGGTATGGTTATGCTTCCTGTAAGCTTAAGGGTTCCATTTTTTATCCAAAGCGCTTTTCTAACCTCTGGGTTCTCGTTGGTATAGGTACCTCCTGTACGGCGGCCAACGTTATTGGGACCAAATAGGTTAAAGTATGCAACATCGTCGCTATACACCTCAAGCGTAAAGGTTCTATCGGCTCCCTTATCAATAATAAGATTGTAAAGGTCGGTAGTGCTGTATAGGTCCATTCTAGCATCGGATGCGCCTGTAAAGGTTAGCGTTACTGCGCCATTGTCGGCAAACTGGTTGTATAGGGGTGCTGCTAGGTTGGTTAGCTTTACCGTACCGTTGTTAAGCAGCGTTCCGCCAATTTTAAGCTGATGGAAAATGGCATGATACTGCCCTAGCGCTGGCATGGTTCCACCAATAGCATAAGCGCCATTTACGGTATTACCCAAACCAACGGTTAGCTTACCTTCTGTGTAAACGGTAAAGTCTTGGGCTACATCCAAGGTAAGCACCTCTGTATCGGTGTTGTTGTTTATTTGTAGCACACCGCGTTGTATGTTTACGTAGCCGTTAAGCGTGTAGTTGGTGCGTAGGGTAATAACATCGGTTGGGTTGGTAAGGTAAATTACCAGGTTGTTAAATGTTCTTGGTGTAAGCAAATCAAAACCAGTGCTGTTGTACTGTACTGTACCACCGCCCGTTCCGTTAAATAGGCTAGCATCACCGCTAGGGAAGTTATCGGCCGAGAGCCGTATGGTTCCTTGTCCTGCAATAGCATCAAACTGATGCCCAATGGTGGTACCAAAGTTTATGGTTCCATCCCTTACCTCCAGCAGTGCGTTCTGCTTGTTATTTGTTGATACGGTTACCGTGTAGGGGTGTAGTATCACCACTTTATCTACCGCCGATGTTGGCGAGGTAGAAGGGGTTAGGTTATCGGGGTTAACAATATCGGCACCGCCCTGCTCAAGCGACCATGTTTGCCAGTTATCCCAGTCGCCAGTGTTATAGGAGTACCAGGTGCGACCCGTTAGGTCGCTTCGGGCAATGGTGTAGTAGCCATCGGTAAGGTTGGCGTCGGTTACCTTTATCCAAACCTTTCCGTCAACCACAACGCCTTGCGATCCCGATAGGGTAGAGAAGGCTCCCGTTGTTCCCGAGCGGTACAGCAAGTAAAAAATCTGATTGGCTGCTCCAGCGCCCAATCCTGTTTGGGCAAGATCAAATCCCATGTATATATCGGTGGTAACGCCTTCGGTTCTGTTAATGTACCAAACCCGTTGCGAGCGTGCGGTAAGTGTTCCGCTGGGTAGCAGCGGCAAGTCGGTGGCAACCTCAATGGCTGCGGTGTTATCGTGTCCAGCAAAAACAAACTCGTTGGCCTCATCAAAGCTGCTGCCCGATTCCTTTAGCAGTATGCCTCCGCCGCTGCCGCTGGTCTCTGTGTGCTTTACCATCCCATCGGTGGTTCCAACCCCAACAACATTATGCACATGGGTTGCGCTGGAGTATAGCTGGTTTAGACCTAGATAAATGCCGTACTTAACACCCAAATAGTTATCTACAATTAGGCGTTGCGCCTCGTTTAGTGCCGAGGTGTACAGAATAAGCTCAGCCACATCTATATCGTAGTAGCTGGTGTTGCGCTTTCCAATGGACGATCCGCTATACGATGCAAGTAGTGTTGTGTTATTATCGGTTGCACCAAGTTGTGCCCCATCCTGAAATATGGCTCTAGCCCAAGGGGTTGTGATGCTTCGGCGTACGGAGCTAAATACAGAGAATGTTCCTGCTGTATTGGTAGATAGTGTCCTATTAATATCGTTTCCCCACTGGGCAAAGGTAAACTGATTGTTGTCGCGCCAGCCCCAGTGTAGGTTCTGGTTACCAGTAGAAACGTCTCCACCCAAAACATAATGCTCTCCAAGCGAGCGCCTTGCCGACACCGAGAATATGGAGTAATCGGTATTTACCAGTACGCTACCATCAAATTGCAAAAAGGTTTGGGTTCTATTGGGTGCTGTGGGTCTAAAGCGCACCACGGGCTTACCGCCTATTATGTTGGTTGCCAAAATGGGCATGTTGTTGGTTGTAGCCTGTGTGGCGTTTAAGCCATTGCCCGACATATCGGTCCATGCCGACACATCGGCTCCATTGGCTAGGCCAAGGCTCCCTGCGTCTAACCACATTATGTTTCGTGGTTGGCCGTTGGTTCCGTTGCTGTTTCCAACTCCTCCTGGTCCTGTTTGTGGGAACGCTTGATGCTGAAAAAACAGCATTGCTACAGCAAGTGCTGCGTAAATTTTTCTATTGTTTACCAAGTGTCTCATATGTTATGTCTCTTTTTTATCCCAATTGCGTTGATCGACAAGCAAATATAGAACCAAACGGCTTAAAAAATTGTTTTTCAAATGCTTGTGATTTGAAGTTAGGCACATCATGCCCATTAACGTGCAAATATACCAACCATAGTAACGCTATTATGGCACAAAGGATTAGGATACATGGTTATTGTGCCCTTATTTTTGGTGTAGGGATAATTTGTTAGGACGAATGCAATTTTTTACCCCAGTATTTTATTCTGGCTTTCTTTATTCTGTTACTCTAACTCTGCGTATTTATTGTAATACAACCCTGTTTAATGGTGGCTGGGCTGGAACTGCTTGTCCGATTTCGGGCGCAAAATACGGTTCTTTTGCCTATATATAAGGTATGGTTTTAGGTGTTTAATCCGATTATTGTACCTATCAAACAATCTTGGTTGTTGTAAGGTGTTGTTATACAGTGTTTAAGTGACTTTGGCAAGCCAATTGCAAATACCTATTACAAGTGAGCCAAGATGCCCGAAAGCGGGCAGGCCAAAAATAAGCTCCTCGCTAGTGTTTACAAGCATTTTAGAAGGCAAAAAGCCTTTGGTCATAGAAAGAGGGGTGTTGGTCAAGCAAAAGCTTACGGTTGTATAAAAGGAATTAACCTTGACCCCATCCGTACGTTATTTAACCTTGGTAAACTACTAACAATTAGCTAATATTGCGATGCCAAAAAACGCTAACATAGTACAACGTAATAACAAGCAAGGCGGCATGCCTCGCGATTGGATACCTCCCTAACGGGGTTCTCGGAGCAGAACCTCCGTTATTTTTGTGTGTATTAACGAAACTGAAAAACTAATTTTTTACTCAAACTTTTAACACTTTAAACAACTCAATTATGAAAAGATCGACACTTTCTAAACTAGCGCTAACTCTTGTTGCCGCTTTCGTGTTCGTAGGTGCTAACGCACAAACTCCTGTACAGTACACTCAAGATCAGACAGAAACCATTGTGCAAACTGAGGGTATTTCGTTTAGGTTATATGTAACGCCAGATCCACTTTATAGCCCGAACTATACTGCTACTGGTGCTTTAGGTGCTAACTCTCGCTGGACTTTTACTATTCCTGGAGGTTTAACAGCTTCTGCTCCTGTTGTTTCAGGAACCGCTGTTGCTCAGAACTGGGTTGAGATTACAAGCCCTGTTGCATCAGGAACTGATTATGCTGTAAGTGTTATTGAATCTAACACTGCTTTTGCTTGTACTGATGCTGGTATTACTACCAATATCTCAGTTATTGCTGCTCCAACTGCTGCAATTACAACTACTCCTGGTGCAGCTTGGACTCAAGTTGGTGCTCTAAAAGAGTATTATCTTTGTGCTGCAGCAGCCGATGCTATTGCTGTTCCTCAGCTTGATATTACTTATACAGAGGATGCTAAAAGAGTTGCAAATGCATACGATTACATTTTAGGGGTTACTGTTGCTGGTTATGACGTTAATGATACAGAGATTGTTGCTCCAGCAGATGTAACTGCAACTTTTGGAAAGAGTGCAATGCAAGCAATTGCTGACTATGACGCTAGCCCAATAGCTTATTCAACCGCAAACACTATGTCACTTCTTACCGATGGAGGTGGTGCCTTAGTTAGAACTAAGTATGTGTTTACTCTTTCAGACATCAGCTCTAAAACATCTTATTTGTCTTACTTTAGGGCTAATACAGGATTTACTCCATCTGTTGCTACTAATTATTATGCTGTAGCTGGTCAAACTGTAACCTTCTGGTTGAATCCTGCTCCTGTTACTGGTCCTATCTATCACATTCCTAACAACTATACTTTCTAGTAGTATAGTTTAGATAGAACTTGTTTTGAATTGTAACACAATAACAGAAAACTCACACAGCCAAAAACTATT
>DHVO01000112.1 GCA_002412705.1 Bacteroidales bacterium UBA5206
TAATGGTTGAAGAGGATAGGGAGAGAATTAGGCTTAAGGTAGAAGAGGCTATTGCCCTAAAGGAGTACTTTGAGGTGGAGTATAGGTTAACTCATCGCAATGGGCAAACCCTTTGGTTATGGGAAAAGGGTTGTGGTGTTTACAATGAGCATGGCCAACTACTTGCTCTGGAAGGGTTTATTACCGATATAACAGATAGGGTTATTGCGGAGCAGGAGCAGCTCAAACTCCTAAGTGTACTCGATAACAGCTTTAATGAGATATACATTTTTAATGCCGAGAGCCTTAAGTTTGAATACGCCAACAAATCGGCACTAGATAACATTGGGTATTCCATTGAAGAGCTTAAGGGGTTAATGCCCGTTGATCTTGCTCCAGAAATATCCTTTCAGCAGTTTATAAAGACGCTTGACTCGTTAACTAGTGGAAGCGAAGTGAAGCTGGATTTTCAAACCGTTCATCAGCGTAAGGATGGCTCTCGGTACCCAATAGAGGTTCACCTCCAGCTGCAACGAATAGGCAAGGGGTTAATATTTTATGCAATTATTAACGATATAACCCAACGCAAGAAGATAGAGGAGAAGCTGCGTACTAGCGATAAAATATTTACCCATTCCGTTGATATGCTCTCCATTGCTGGTTTCGATGGGTATTTAAAGGTGGTTAACCCTGCCTGGGAGCGCACTCTAGGTTGGTCAGAGCAAGAGCTGCTCTCAAAACCATGGCTTCAGTTTGTTCATCCCGATGATGTTGAAGCTACAGAAAACGCAAAGGTTAATATTATTGATGGGAATGAGCTTTATCACTTCGAGAATAGGTACTTATGTAAGGATGGTACCTATAAGTGGCTGTCGTGGCGCGCCTTCCCCTATTCGCAGGAGCAAATTATGTTCTCCGTGGCACGCGATATAACCGATAGCAAGGCCATAGAGTCTGCACTTAGGGAGAGCGAAACCAAGTTCCGCTCATTAATTGAATCGGCTCCAGTGGGTATTGTTATTTCAGGAGCAAATCAGGATACCCGTTTTGTTAGTAACAGATTTGTAGAACTTACAGGCTACACGTATAGTGATATCCCATCTGTAAATGACTGGTGGTTATTGGCCTATCCCGATAAGGATTACCGCGATCAAATGGAGCAGCTCTGGGCCGCATCCATTAGCAAGGCCATAGAATCAAACAGTAGCATTGTGCCCATAGAGGCAAGGGTTACTTGCAAGGATAAAAGCGTAAAGTACCTTGAGATTGGCTTTGTAGCTGAGGGGGCATTTAATATTGTAACCTTTGTTGATACCACCCAGCGCAGACTGGCCGAGGAGGAACTCCTTGCCCTTAAAAACGAACTGGAGGAAAAGGTTAAACAGAAAACCCAAGAACTACAAGAGCGAGTTGCTGAGCTGGAGCGATTTTACGATGCAACTGTTGACCGCGAATTGCGTATTAAAGAGCTAAGAGATGAGCTTGAACGATTGAGGGGTAAGGGCTAATAACCTATTACGTTGTATTACCTAATTGCTAAAATGGCAGCTATGAGAAACGCCCTTAAAGCATACCTTTTCATTATTTGCCTCTTACTAATTGTAAGTGTCTCTGCCTCCTTTGCTAACGGTTTCGATACAACAAAGCGAAGATTGGTTGTAGCCTCGGAGGCAACCTATCCCCCTTTTACTATTCTTGATAAGGATGGTAAGCCTACGGGGTTCTCCATTGAGCTGCTAAGAGAGGTGGCCAAAGCAGTAAACTTAGAACTTGATATCAACATTGGCTATTGGACATTTAACAAGCAGGAGCTTATTGATGGTAAAATAGATGTTCTGCCAATTGTGGGTAGAACCCCCGAGCGTGAAACGCTATTCGATTTTTCTGTACCATACATCACCCTAGATGGAGCAGCATTTGCCCTAAAAAGCAATAAAGCAATAAAATCTTTTGATGATTTAATAGAGAAGTGTATTCTAGTAATGGAGGGTGATAATGCCCATGAATACGTAATTCGCGAAAAAGTTAGTAGTCGTATAACTTCTGTTTTTTCTTACCAAGAGGCTTTTAAGCTATTGGAATCGGGTAGGTACGATGCCGTTGTTTGTCAGCGAATTCTTGGCTTAACCATTCTAAATGAGCTTGGTATTAAGACCATAGAGCCCAAAAAGTTTGCGTTGCCCCGCTTCAGAGTAGAGTACAGCTTTGCTGTTAAGGAGGGAAATAGTGAACTTTTAGGGTTACTCAATGAGGGTTTATCCATAGTTATTGCCGATAAAACCTACGATGCTCTTTACCATAAGTGGTTTGGGCCTACTCTGGATAAAACGCTATCGTTTAGGGAATTACTCATAAGTGCATTGTACTTTTTCATCCCCTTTATTATACTTGTTTCTGTTGTTGCAATATTCGTTCTCCGGCGCGAGGTAAAGCGCCGCACCAAGCGCCTGCACAACGAGGTAATTTCGCATAAAGAGACTGCAGAAGCCCTTAAGGTTCAGCAAGCTTTACTGGAGATGATGGAGCGCGTATCAAAAGTGGGAGGGTGGCAGTACGAGGTGCAAACAGAGCTACACACCTGGACAAAAGGGGTTTTTGATATATATGGTATTCCTGATATTTCATCGGAGCCTTTTGTAAGTAGCCATTTCCTTAATTGCTATGCCCCCGATGAGCGTGAGAGAATAGAAGGGACACTTCTGGAGTCCATTAAAACAGGTAGTTCCTATGACCTGGTTCTCTCGTTAACCTCCTTCGATGGTGTTTTTAAGTACATAAGGCTTGCCGGACAAGCAGAGCAGCGCGATGGAAAGGTGTACCGATTGTATGGTAGTATAATGGATATAACCCAGCAAAAGAGCATTGAGCAGGAGCTAATAAAGTTGAAGAACGAGCTGGAGGAGAAAGTTTTTCTTCGTACCAAAGAGCTTAATGAGAAGGTCGATAAGTTGGATAAGAGTCAAAAAGCCATGCTTTTTATGGTTGAGGATTTAAACGGACTTACTGCACAGCTCAAGAGCGAGCGTCAAAAGTTGGAAGTGTCTAACAAGGAGCTAGAGGCATTCTCCTACTCGGTATCCCACGACTTACGTGCCCCCTTACGTGCAATTGATGGCTACAGCCGCATTGTAATTGAGGATTACGCATCAAAGCTCGATGCCGAGGGCGTGCGCCTGCTAAACGTAATAAGGGAGAGCAGCCAAAAAATGGACACCCTTATCGCCGATTTGCTATCGCTATCGCGTGTTACTCGTAGCGAAATGAAAGTTGTTCCTGTTGATATGGCTGCTTTGGCTAACTCCGTATTCAGCGAACTTTCGCTTAATGGTCGTTGTAGCAATGTGATGTTCACAGTGGCCAATATACCCGCTGCCCATGCAGACCTAACGTTGATACGCCAAGTATGGGTTAATCTTATCGATAATGCCCTAAAGTATTCCAGCACAAAACCCTCGCGAACCATAGAGGTGGGTAGTACAGAGCATCCCGAGGAACTTGTTTACTTTATTAAGGATAACGGGGTTGGGTTTAGCCCTGCCTACAAGGATAAGCTATTTGAGACCTTCCATAGGCTACACTCCGATACCGAGTTTGAGGGCACTGGCGTGGGGCTTTCTGTTGTACGGCGCATTGTAACAAGGCATGGTGGCCGCGTTTGGGCCGATGGTGTAGAAAATGAGGGTGCAACATTCTGGTTTACATTACCCAAACGGCAATAAACGGTAGGTTTTTCTGTAGTGTTAATTATTTGTTGGAGTTTTCTTTGAATGGACAACTGCTTATTGCTGATGACAGTTAGTTTAGTTAACCTCTTTATTTAACGGAATAGAGAAGCTAAATGCGCTCCCTTTACCCAATTCGCTTACAACAGTAATAGTTCCTTTGTGTCCCTCAACAATTCGCTTTACAATAGATAGACCCAAGCCACTGCCTTTTTCTCCCATTGTTCCTAAATACTCAATTCTCTGAAAGGGTTTAAAGAGTTTTTCCATGTTTTCCTTACTTATACCTATACCATTATCCTTTACTGTAACAACTACCATCCCTTTTTTTGCGCTTAGTAGTACCTCTATGCTATTTTGAGGGTAGGAGAATTTTACGGCGTTACTAATTAAATTCACAAAAACCTGCTCAATTTTGCTCTCGTCGGCTGTAATAAAGTATTCTTTTTTCGGTGTTTTTAGGGTAATGCTAATACCCTTTCTTTTCGCGAGGGTGTTCTGTATCTCTACCCAACGCGCTATGCTTGCCGAAATGCTAAAATGGGATTGGTTTAAACTTATTTCTCCCGCTTCAATTTTAGAGAAGTCCAGTAGATCCTCAACCAAGTGGAGCATGAAGCTAGAGGTTTGCGATATGATACCCAAAAATTCCCTTTGCCTGGTTGTTAGTACATTAGCCGCCTCCTCCTCAATAAACATGGCGTAGGTTTGAATAACTCCCAGTGGGTTCCGTAGGTCGTGTGCAGCCATGCCTAGAAATCTATTCTTCATTTCGTTAAGGCGCTCCAGCTCCATGTTCTTTTTGGTTAGCTCTCGCTGCAGGTTTATCAAGTCGTTATTGAGTAGGGTTAGCTTGTTTAGCAACGCCTCTGTTTCATTTTGCTTCTCCCTTTTAGCTAGAATCTCTTTTGATATAAGCCTTATGTAGTTTGTTTGCTCGTTATTAATTTCCTGTAGGTGGTTACAAAACTCAACCGCTTCACGCTGATTATCGGCACCAACCACTAAAATGGAATTGCTCATGGCAATGGCAATAAACGATAGCTGTTGTACTCCATTCGTTACTTCGGCTTGCAATGGATAATCAACAATAATTCCCTGCGATTTTGCTTCAAGGATAAGGGTGAGGGGAGTTCCACTAAAAATAGAAGAGAATATATGCGAAATGTTTTTTCCACGCTCCAATGCTACCTTAAAGGGAATGGAGTTGGTAATAACCTCTGTTATGCTTCCAAAAATATCGCAGGTAAAGGCACATCCCTTATAGTTTTGCTCCCTGTTCATGTTAGCTCCTTATAAGTTGATTTCCCAAAGTAACCGCAAGTGTTGCGTTGGGTGCATACCCATCGGCCTTAAACTGGTTAATGGGTATGCCCTCTCGGTTAAGTGCAAACCCTCCAATAATGATTTTGGTGGAAGGAGAAGTTCCCTTGCGTATTTTCTCTACTGCATCTTTCAACAGGCTAATGTGGGTTGGTAGGGTAATGGAAAGTCCAATAAGGTTAACCTTATACTCGTTGGCCGATTCTATTATGCTATCAATAGGAGTATTTGAGCCAAAGTAAAAAGTATCCCACCCTTCCATTTCAAAAAAGTCGGCAACCATACGTATGCCAATTTCATGTAGCTCGCCACCTATGTTGGCGGCCAAAAAAGAATGACCATTGCGCTGAGTGGAAAAAATATAGGGATACAGTTGGGACATAATGTGCTGTGTTGCAGCGGTGCAAAAGTGCTCCTTGGCAACGTTAATTTTGTTTTCAAGCCAAAGATTTCCAATCTCGTATTGCGATTTCTGAAAAACGTTTAGGTAGATATCTTTTACCGCAACTCCTTGTTCTACCGCATCTAGAATTAGTTTCTGCGCAGCATGTCTATCGCCGTCAAGAAGGGCTTGGTTGTACGCATTAGCCAGTTCTCCTTGAGGGGCATTTCTATCAATAAAGGAGATGCTGGGCAAAGGACTATTTAGAGCAGCAAATCCAGCTTCAATAATGGGGCTCACAATGGGGTATTGCTCCGTGGAAAGCTTTTCCTTAAGCACTTCATCAATGCACTCAAGGGCACATTGCATGGACACTTCTGGTAGGTTTAGCCCCTTGAACAGCTTTTTTACCCAAGCTACGTAATCGGCAAAAATTATGGTATTATTCATTGCCAGCGCCTCTGTAAGGAACTGAAAATGGTATCCAACATCCCTCAAGCTATGAACTTTTCCTGCCTCACCATATTTTTCCCATAAATGAGGCTCACGCTCATACTTTTTATTTACAACCTTTTCTGAGAGTGCTGAGTGGTTTTGTTGTAGTATGGCAACAACGCTGCTGCGTAATGTGTCTATTTGCTTAACCATTTATTATTGGCGCGCTAACATTAGATGGTGACTGCTTTTCCTCCAGTCTAAGGTACCCAAATTAAAACTGGACTCAATAGATTATTTTAACATTTTGATTTCTATTGACGAGAATCATCGGTATAGCAAATGTTATTCTGCAGCTAACCCAGTGCAACGCCATTTTCGTAGTACTTGCTACGTTCAATTAGCATAAAAATGGTGTCAACCTCAGGATAGCCCATTTGAGCAACATGTTTTGTAATAATATTGGCTGTAGCCTGCTGCTTTTCGGCACCGCGGTCAAACCATGTAATCTCCACAACGGGAAAGCCGTTGGTAATGGCACCATCCTTTATAAAGGTTGATGCAACAACCTCAAGAGTAAAGTATTCGGCAGGAGTCCCAAGTAGCTCCGAGAGTTCATCAATAAGGGGGGTGCTTTGCGTTGCAACTTTTTGGGCATCCATGGCCCTGAATCTAAGGAATGGCATATGCTTTTTTTGCAAAGATACAGAAGAATGGAGCTGTGGCAAATGGTATTGCTAAAGAGTTTTTATAGATCAAAAAAGATTAGGTAAAAATACTCTATATAAAATCAGGTATTTCTACGCTTGATAATGGATATTAAAGCGTATATTTTTGGTAATGTTTTACCCGATTTTGATTTCTTGTACAATGGGGCAAAGAATTTTAGTTGTAGATGACCTAGAGGTTAATCGAATTATGTTACATGGCCTGCTATCTAATGCAGGTTATATTGTTGATGTTGCCGACGATGGAAACATGGCATTAAGCATTCTGAATCAAAAACAGTTTGATTTGATGGTTTTAGATTTACTAATGCCAGGAATGAATGGGTTTGAGTTACTTGAAAGGTTATCTGGAGGTAAACTCCCTGTAATTGTGCTCTCTGCCCTTTCCGATATGGCCAGTATTAAGCAGGCTTTAGACCTAGGTGCGGTTGATTATGTAGCCAAACCTTTTAACATACAAAGTCTTTTGGCAAAGGTGAAAAATGTTTTGGAGTAAGCAAATGTTAAAACTCAAGGAGGGGATATGAAATTTTCGGATCTAAAAATTGGCACTAAGGTGCTTCTAGGCTTTGGCTTAGTTTCAATTATAACTCTGGTTGTTGGTGTAATTGGATACTTCAGTTTATCAGATGTTGCTGCTAAGTTTTACCATGTAACCGATGAGAGTATGGTTAGCATGGATAACATCCGCCAGCTAGAGATTAATGTTGAAAAGATGCGCGTAGCGCACAGAACGCTGCTAAACCCAAACCTTAAGAAGAGTGATAGGGATAGGCAGTATGAAAATCTTAAGGTTGCCCGTGCTGAGATGAAAGAGGTTTTTGAAAGAATTGAAGATCTTCCAATGACCAGTGATGAAAAAAACCAGTGGCAACAGCTAAAAAATGCGCTGAACGATTGGGAGGCGGTGAATACTCAGTTTGAGTCGTTTATGGGTGAGATTCAGCGTTTGGATATTTTTTACCCCATGAAGTTGCTAAAGGATTTAACAAAGTTCGAAGGCGACCACTATGCCCTTGAGGCAAAAGTGGCCAATGCCATTAGAACGGGCAAAACCTTCGATGGAGGCGATGATCCTACTGCTTGTAATTTAGGGAAATGGCTCCCTAGCTTTAATACTTCAAATGCAAAAATCAATCAAGCATTTGAGGATATGCAGGAGTCTCACAACACATTTCATTCATCAGTGCACCAAATAAAAGAAGCGTTGCGTACCCGCCAAACTGCTAGGGCTTGGGCTTTGTATGAGAACCAGATGCTGCCATCGGCAAATAAAGTGTTTGAACATTTTGGTGTTGCCATTCAAGAGGCTGAGGCGGCTGTTGCCCTGTTTGAGAAAGGTGAGCAACTTAACATAAATGTGGCAAGGGAAAAGCAAGTAATTGCTGTTAACCTAATGCAACAAGTTCAGGGCGATAAGGAGAGCGAGGTGTTAGCAACGGTTTCATCAGGAAAAGAGGAAACAAATAGGGCTAACTTTTCTTTCCTTGCTGCCATTGTAATTGGAATGGTTGTAGCCTTGCTACTTGGTGTGCTTATTACACGTGCTATAACTAGAGGTATAAAGAGAGGTGTAGCATTGGCTGAGGTAATTGCCGATGGCGATTTAACCGCCGATGTTGAACAGGAGTTCCTTACCCGTAACGATGAAATTGGGCAGCTAGCCAAATCGTTACAGCTAATGGTGGAGAAGTTAAGGGAGGTAGTTGCTTCAATTCATAGCGGTGCCGATAATATTGTTGCTGCAAGTTTTCAAATGAGCTCTACTAGTCAGCAAATGTCGCAGGGAGCAAGTGAGCAGGCTTCGTCGGCCGAGGAGGTTTCCAGCTCCATGGAGGAGATGGCTGCCAACATACAGCAGAATACCGACAACTCTCAGCAGGCAGAGCGGATAGCGCTTACGGGTGCCGATGGCATAAGAAAGGGTAGCGATGCCACATCTACTGCTGTAGTAAGCATGAAACAAATTGCCGAAAAGGTATCCATAATAAGCGATATAGCATTTCAAACCAACATACTTGCGCTTAATGCTGCCGTTGAGGCAGCTAGAGCAGGCGAGCAAGGGCGTGGCTTTGCGGTTGTTGCTGCCGAGGTTAGAAAACTGGCCGAGCGCAGTAAGGTTGCCGCCGACGAGATAGAAAAGCTTACTCGCAGTGGCGTTAAGGTTGCCGAAGAGGCTGGATCTCTGCTTGCCGAAATGGTTCCAGAAATAGAGAAAACAGCTCGTTTGGTACAAGAGATTTCGGCTGCAAGCCTTGAGCAGAACTCGGGTGCCGACCAGATTAACACTGCTATTCAGCAGCTAAACCAGGTTACCCAGCAAAATGCTGCTGCTAGTGAGGAGATGGCCACATCGGCAGAAGAGCTCAGCAGCCAAGCAGAACAGCTAAAGGACATTATTTCGTACTTTAGATTATCCCAAAAACAGGCAGGAGTTGCATCGTACAAAAAGGTTGCTTCGCAGCCAATCAATAGGGATAATACACCTAAGTTTAAGAGTACCACTGCTGGTAATGGTTACGCACAGCCTAAGAAAGAGGTTGCTGCAAAGCCACGGGCTAATGCAGGAGTAAAGAAAGAACCAGTAGCAAAGCCAAAGACTGATAATCAGCAGTCAAAGGGGTTTAATTACGACTTTGCAGGTAGTAATGGCAATGGTAACGATAGTCAGTACGAAAGATTTTAGACTGTAGGCTATATTGTAAAGCCAACTGTTTGTTGATAGTATTACGTAGAGGGCGCACAATATCGAGTGAAGTGTTGGTTCGATTAAGTGCGCCTTTCTATTTGGTTAGGCTCAAAAAGCAAGAATGATTATATGTTACTAGTTCCTAGATTTTCAGTTATGCTAATTCTTTGGAAGCGGTTGATAAAAAAGCAATAGCCATGGAAAAGAGAATCTTAATTATTGATGACGATGCCGATTTGGCCTCATCATTAAAGGAGCTTATTACCATTGATGGGTATCAGGTTACCATTGCTAGTGACGGGAAAGTAGGGTTGGAGCTACAGGGCAGGTACCCATTCGATCTTGTAATAACTGATATTGTTATGCCCGAAAATGATGGCCTTGAGGTTATTATTGCGTTGCGCTGTAACTATCCTGAAACAAAGGTAATTGCCATGTCGGGTGGGGGGTATGTTAACTCTCGCGACTACCTATTAATGGCAAAGGAGCTAGGGGCATCAATGGCACTAAGCAAACCCTTTGAGTACAACATTCTACAATCTGAAATTAGGCGGCTTTTATCAAACTAAAATTTCTCCTGAGCTAGTTCGCCTCAATGCGCTTTGATGAGCACTCCGATACCACCATCTTACATCCGTTCACGTTATCAAGTTTACAGCTTTTATGGAAATCGATACAGGCATTGGCCTTGTCGTTAAGCTTTAGGTAAGCCATTCCCCGGTTGTAATAGCTAATGGCATTGTTAGGTTCAAGATCAAGCCCCTTGCTGTAATCGTTAATGGCATCGAGGTAGTTTCCAAGCCTGTAGTTGGTAAATCCTCTACTGTTGTAAACTATTGCGTTACGAGGGTCAATTTCCTGAGCGGCATTATAGTCGGCCATTGCTGCATCAAGGTAAGTTTCCCTAATGTTTGCAAGTGCTCGGTTAAGGTAAATTTGTACCATAAGGGTACTATTGGGATTAAGCTCAAGTGCCTTAGTGAAATCCTCGATGGAGCGGCGGTACTGCTCCCTAATATTATTTAGTACACCACGTTGGTAGTAAAACATAGCATTGGCTGGGTGTAGGGATATGGATTGCTCAATGTATCGCTCTGCCCCTTTAAGATCCTTGGTTAGCAGACTTGCCAGTATTATGCCATTTAATGCTGATGTATCGGCGGGTTGAGACTTTAGCACCTGTTCAAAATCCCGAATTGCAGAGGCATATTCCTTTTGCTTTATTTTAGCATTTCCAGATTCTATTAGTGTTGCCACATCGCTTTGCGCATAGGCAACAAGTATGCTTAGTAAAAAGGTAGCAGTAAGTATAATTCTTTTCATGCGTTAGGGGGCAAAGGTTTATACTATGGTAAAAGAGCTAGTGTTGATTCAAATCTGGTTCGGTTAACAATGGCTCGTCCAAGGGTAATTTCATCGGTGTACTCAAGCTCATCGCCAAAGGCAACACCTCTGGCAATGGCGGAAAAGTCGACCTCTGTATTTTTTAGCTTCTTAAAGATATAGAAACTTGTGGTATCTCCTTCCATTGTAGCGCTTAAAGCCATAATAACTTCTTTTACGTTGCCTTGGGCAATTTTGTTAACCAGCCCATCTATATTTAAATCGGCAGGGCCAATTCCATCCATAGGGCTAATTAGGCCACCCAAAACGTAGTAAAGCCCATTGTACTGGTTTGTATTCTCAATGGACATCACATCCTTAATGCTCTCTACCACACAAAGAGTGCTGTCGTCGCGTCTTGGGTTTGAGCATATATGGCACACATCGGTATCCGATATGTTATTGCACTTAATACAGTGCTTTACCTCATGGCTAAGCTTGTTTAGCGCATCGGTAAAACGGTCAACGTCCCCAACAGGTTGCTTAAGCATGTGCAAAACAAGCCTAAGCGCAGTTTTTTTTCCAACCCCAGGTAGTTTTGCAAACTCCTCAACGGCATTCTCCAGCAGCTTCGACGGAAAAACTAATCCATGCATTGCGTATTCTCCACTTGTTAACTATTGCAAATGTAACCTTTTGTTAGAATTTGTCCCTAACATAAAGGATGCGCTTTATCATTATTTATAGCGGCATTTACTATGAAACTAGTAACGTGTAACCCATCGGATTTGTTTCTAAAATAGTTATTAAGGAGGATTAAGCTGCTGCTATTGCGTTATTTCCGCTTAGTGCAAATTCTATTATCTACACAATGTGGCTGTGCAATTGGCTTTTGATAAAATCAAAATACCCACTTTTAGCTATTGTGTAGATGTTTATATGGGAGTTTCTTTGTAGCGTAAAATTGTAACAATTGAAAAAGGTACTCAACATACAATTACTTAGGTCTGGTGTTGCTTTGCTAATGGCACTGCAGCTGCTGATGGTATTTTGGAGTACTACTACTTTTAGGCATACGCACACGTTGAGCAATGGGAGGGTGATAACCCACTCTCATATTGGTTTTGCCGACACTAAGACACCTGCTCACGCCCACACCCAAAAGGATTATCTTTTTCTTGAGATTCTGCTTCATGCTCCTGTTGTTGAGGCTATTCATGTAGAGTTCTCATTTACATCCAGCGTATTATCCACATTAAGTTTTAGCTGCATTCAGCGCAATGTCAGCTTGCAGCAATCCTGTCTTAGCCTTTTAAGGGCTCCCCCTATTTCTTTGTAATACTCTGTTCCCATCACGGTTTACATTGTTTTGCCTAAGTGCTTTGTTCTAACAGCAAAAAGGTGAAGCTGTGCTTGGATAAACCATTCAATTTGCTTGCGATTATTTGTGCATGAGCATAAGCTCATCTGTACCTACTGTGCTTTTTAACACCCATATTAACCATATCCGCATAAATCTTTTGCTACTATGAAACTTAAATTGCTACTGTTTTCATTATTTATTTCAATTTCGTACTTCTCCTATGCTAGTCAACCTCCCGTTATCTCGGGGTTTATATCGGAGGGTAAAAGCCCAATTCCCTATGCAAGTGTAGTTGTTAAGGGATCAACACAGGGTGCTGTTGCTAATGACCAGGGTAAGTTTGAACTTAAACTTGTAAAACCAGGAACTTACACAATCCTTTTTCAAGCATTAGGGTATAAGCCTATTGAGCGAAATGTAGTTGTGAATGCAGGCGATAATATAAACCTCTCTGTTGCGCTGGAGGAGGATATTTTTGGAATAGAACAGGTTGTTGTTACGGCCAATAGAAATGAGGAGCGTAGGCGCGATGCTTCTTTGGTTGTAAACATGGTAAATCCTCGACTTTTAAATATCACCAGTTCCATATCAATGGCCGATGGACTAAGATTTCAACCTGGTTTACGGGTGGAGAACAACTGTCAGAACTGTGGGTTCCAGCAGGTTCGTATAAACGGTTTGGAAGGGCCATACTCCCAAATACTAATAGATAGCCGACCAATATTTAGCTCGCTTGCAGGAGTGTATGGTTTGGAGCAAATTCCTGTAAATATGATTGAACGCGTTGAGGTTACCCGTGGAGGGGGCTCTGCTATTTTTGGCTCAAATGCCATTGCTGGCGTTATTAACATCATAACAAAGGAGCCTCAGGGTAACAGCTTTTCTTTATCGTATAACAATACGCTTACAGGGTCGTCGCCCGATAATAACCTTAACCTTAACGCTTCGGTTGTTGACGATGATTTGGGCAGCGGCCTTATGGTGTACGGATCGGTACGTAATAGGGATCACTTTGATAATAACAGCGATGGTTTCTCCGAAATACCTTTGCTTGAGAACACAACTATTGGCTTGCGTGGTTACCATAAGTTGGGAAGCAAAGCCAAACTTGTGGCAACGTATCACCACATTAGCGAGTTCCGTAGGGGTGGAAATAAGTTTAATCTTGAACCTCAGTTCTCTGATATTGCAGAGCAAACCGCTCATGAGATTGATGGGGGAGGGCTCTCTTTAGATTATTTCCCAACACAGGTGCTAAAGCTTTCGGTATTTACCTCGTTGCAGCATATCGATCGTAAGAGCTACTACGGTGCGGGTATGAATCCCAATGCATTTGGTAACACTTCAAATCTTTCAATATCGGGTGGTACACAGATTGCCTACTCTATGGATAAACTGCTATTCTCCCCAGCACAGCTAACCGGTGGGTTTGAGTACTCTCACGACGATTTACACGATGTTGTTGTTGGCTACAATCGAGATATTAAGCAGGATGCAAATATTGCTGGCCTATTCCTTCAGAATGAGTGGAAGGGGCGCTATGTAAATGTTTTGGTTGGCGCCAGAGCCGATAAGCATAACCTTATCGATCATATAATATTTAGCCCTCGTGTAAACCTGCTCATTAAACCTGTTGAGGATTTCCAAATTAGAACCAGCTATTCATCGGGTTACCGTGCACCACAAACTTTTGACGAGGATTTACATATTACAGCCGTAAACGGAGAGGTTAGCTTAATTCAGGTTAACCCAAACCTTAAGGAGGAGCGCTCTCATAGCGTTTCGCTATCGGGCGAGTACATTCACGATCATGGCGATCATCAGGTTAACTTCCTTGCCGAAGCATTTTATACCAAGCTAGACGATGTGTTTATTGTTGAGAATATTGGTACTGATGCTGAGGGAAACCTTCTACTGGAGCGACGTAATGGCTCTGGTGCCGAGGTGTTTGGGGTAAATCTTGAGGGCAAGTATGCTCCCTCGGCCAAGTTTTTTGTAACTGCAGGGGTTACTTTGCAGAGAAATAAATATCTAGAGCCAGAGCAGTGGAGTGAGGATCCCAATGCAGAACTTCTCACCGAGATGCCCCGTTCACCCAAGCAGTATGGCTTTATTGCTCTTGACTATAAGCCTATCTCAAAATTGGGAGTTTCGCTTTCGGGTACCTATTCCGGAGCGATGGTTGTTCCTCACTACGCCGGTTACATTGCTGCCGATAAGCTTGAGAAAACCCCATCGTTTATTGATATGGGCGCTAAGCTAAGCTACGACTTTAAGGTTAGCCATGGTATAACAATCCAGCTATCGGGTGGGGTTAAAAACATTTTCAATAGCTACCAAAACGATTTTGATCTTGGCGAAAACAGGGATGCTGGCTATATGTATGGGCCACTATTGCCCCGCAGCGTGTTCTTTGGTATCAAGTTTTTTAACTAAATAAGATACTAGTAAGTTTAAACGTAATGTACAAAAAACGGGGCCTTCAAGTAGCCCCGTTTTTGCTTTTAGTATCATTATTACTTCAGCCTCCATTCTTCCCACTGGTTCTCTATAGTGGTGCTGTACAGCGTTTGTGGTGTTTGCTCTTTGCTGTTAATTAGAATGGAGTTTAGCTCCACCTGTTCCTTAAGGAAACCCTTTGGGTTAAATCTTCTCCACTTTATCTCCCTTTTTCCTTAGCAGGAATAGCCCAAAGAAGGTAATGGCACCATTAACAATTAGCAGCTCAAAGCCAAATTTATATCCCCATAGCAAATCGGCAGAGTACCTGCTTAGCGCAATGCAAATTAGTGGCGATAGAATGGCCACAATGGGTACAAAATCATCCTTAACCTTGTAGCGGGTGAATAGCCCAAAAGCGAATAGTCCAAGCAGTGGCCCGTAGGTGTACCCGGCAACGGTAAACACTGCGCTAATTACGCTTTGGTCGTTTACCGCTTTAAAAATTAGGATTACGGCAGCAAGCGCAGCCGATATGGCAATGTGTACCCTGCGCCGTACCTTTAGTAGGTGCTGCTCGTCCATTCCCTTGGTGTCTAGTATATCAACAGTAAAGGAGGTGGTGAGTGCAGTTAGGGCCGAGTCGGCACTGGAGTATGCCGCAGCAATGATTCCCAGAATAAAGAGTATGGTTACAACCGATGGTAAGAATCCCTTTGTGGCAATTAGCGGGAACAGCTCATCGGTTTGCTGTGGTATGGCTATGCCATTGTTATTGGCGAAGATATAGAGCAGCGCACCCAGTGATAGGAATATTAGGTTAACAGGCAAAAATGCAAATCCGTACCAGTACATGTTCTTTTTGGCATCGGCAATGTTGCGGCAGCTAAGGTTCTTTTGCATCATGTCCTGATCTAGCCCCGTCATTACAATGGTAATAAAGGCACCGCCAAGAAACTGCTTAATAAAGTGGCGCTTATCGGTAATATCATCAAAAAACCAAACGCGTGAGTAATCGCTCTCCGATATGGTGCGTACCACACCATTAAAGTCTAGCCCCATTTGGTGCGCAAGGTAGTATATGGTGCAAACCACAGCGGCAAGTAGCATGGTGGTTTGGAAGGTATCGGTCCAAATAATGGTTTTTATGCCGCCCTTATTGGTGTATAGCCAAATAAGCAGAATGGTAACAACAACAGTAACGGCAAAGGGGATATCCCAATTATCGAAAACCGCTTTTTGCAGAACAATGGCAACAATGTATAGGCGGAACGCTGAGCCTATAATCCTGGAAAGGAGAAAGAATGCCGCACCAGTTTTGTAGCTAACAAAGCCAAATCGGGTTTCAAGATAGGTGTATATTGATGTAAGGTTGAGCCTATAGTATAGCGGTAGTAAGATGTTTGCCACAACAAAGTAGCCCAAAAGGTAACCAAAAACCATTTGCAGGTACGAGAACTGGCTATCGCCAACCCACCCAGGCACCGAAACAAAGGTTACTCCCGATAGCGAAGCGCCAAGCATTCCAAATGCCACTATGTACCATGGCGACTTTCTGTTTCCTAGGAAAAAGCTATCGTTTGTTGCGTTTTTAGAGGTAAAGTGGCTTATGGCCAAAAGTGTTAAAAAGTATGCTGCTATTACTGCAATAATCCAAATAGACGACATAGGGTTAGCAATTAGTAGCACAAACCTATGTATTTTTTATGAGAAATAGGATTATGTGCCCCATTTCGGTTACAAAATGATGAGCTGCTACTAAAGCATCTTTACCCTTTTTACAAGCTCTTCCCACTCTGCGGGGTTAAGCATTTCGGTAGGTTGGAAATCCGTTTGCTGGATTAGCTCGTTAAGAGCAGCAACCCTATCCTTTGAGTTTGGGTGTGTATTAATAAGCACAAGGGCTTGGGGCAAATCCGTTTCTGTAGATAGGCGCAGCAAGAAGTTGGCAAAATGCTCTGGGTTTATTCCTGCGTTGGCAAGGTACCCAACGGCCGCTGCATCGGCTTCGGTTTCAAGGGTTCTGTCGTATGCTGTTGATGAGGTTAGCCTAATAACCTCGGCAATTATCTCTGAGCCAGAGTTTCCGCTTATTAGCGATGCCACAACGGCTATACCCACCTCTTTTACCAGCTTTTTCATAACATGCTTATGCATAATGTGCGCAATCTCGTGTGCAACTACGCCTGCAAGCTCCTCTGGATTTTTGCAATCGGTTATAAGGCCGGTATAAACAACTAAGTGCCCAGCAGGCATGGCAAATGCGTTTACCTCCGAGTTTTCAAACACGTGCAGCTTAATGGAATCGGGGCTAATTCCGTTGGCTTCGCAAATGGTGTTTTTTATTTCCAGTAGTGGGGTGGTTATTGTGCTATCGGTTACTTCATGCTCGGTTCTGGAGAAATTCTTCCAGAATATCTCTCCAAGGCGGCTCTCATCAATATAGGTACGTTCCTTTAGCTTAAAAACGGTAACGTAGTCCACTTGGCTCAGTAGGAACCAAATTCCAAAGAATGAAAGAGCCGTAATTGCCAGTTCAAATAGTATGCGCCGCATAGCTTATAGGTTTTGTGGTGCAGAGGTAAAGCTGTTTGTAAAAAGGTTGTTGCTTGTGCTGGGCTTGCAAATGGCATTGGTTAGCGCACCAAAAAAGTACCACTCAACATGTGTCCCTTTGCGAATTTTGATGGCAGCGTATATGGTGCCCACAAACTCAGTAATATTGGAGAGAACAACTGTAATTACGTAGGCAATAAAGGGATTGGTTATCTCACCATCAAGGAATAGTACCGAGAATATCCATACAAATGCAGCGCTATTCATCATCACTACAGCTAGCTGCGATAGCAGTGCCTGTGTGCAATGCCAGCGCACAAAGTAGGTGCTGCGGCGGTTGCTAAGGTAAAAACCTAGGGTTGCTAATAGGTTTATGATGGGGAATGGTAACCCAATCATAAAAATTACAACCGACATAAGGTAGCTGGACGAGGCCTTTTCTAGCTCATGTTCCTGTGGTTGGTATGCAAATGGGCGTATAAACATTATATGTACTTATAAATGTTCCAAATCCAATTAGCTAGCATCAGCGCAATTAGCGTGTATGCCACCGCGCGCCTGTTTATAACCCTTTCGGCATTGCCATAAAAAGTATAAAAGGTGCTTCTCCCTAATAGTACATCGTAGAGCAGCCAAAACGGAGCAACCAGCAGAATCGATGCAATTAGCAGTCCTAGCGGGTTGTAGTAAAGGGCGTTTTGCAGGTGCCCCTTAAACAGCTCAAGGGTGGAGCGGGTGGTTCCGCACGATGGGCAGGGAATACCCGTTGTGCTCTTTATAATGCAAACGCTAAGAGCATCGTTGCCCTTAGCGTTTACAATAAAAATATTGTATGCTAGCCATGTGTAGCCCACAACTAATGCGAATGCAAGAAGTAAGTAGAGCTTCTTTTTGGCTATCATGTTATGCTATTACAAAAGGTACTGCTGAAGTTTTAGCACGTTTTTCTCACGTGTAGCATCCATAATTAGGAACCAGTCAATAAGGGTCCAAATTCCCAAACCACCGCAGGTAATAAGTTTACCAATACCAAGGCCGGTATCGCCAATATAGAACCTGTCAATACCCAGAGAACCTGCTAGTATGGAAATAACAAGGCTAATGGTAGGATCTTTAAACTGTAGTGATTGAATTACTGGCCAGCGTGAATCATCAACCTGTAGTAAACGTTCGCGAATTTGAGCAACCTGATGGCTTTCAAAGTATTTGCCATTTGCCATGATGAATAGATCTACTTTTTGAACATCCATAGTGTAGAGGTAAGTTTAGAGATTCCTACTCGTAAGGCTTTTCGGCATCGCCCCGTTTTTACTGTGGTTTCTGGTCTCCACTGTTTCGTATTCAATATTAGTGAAATTATGGAATCATCAAAAGGATATCGGCGAAAAATAGGTGAAAAAGGGAGTGGATGCTATTTTGCTTGCCTTAACCATTCTTGTAGTGCTGTTATACTGGTTCTAGCTTGTGCCATGGCCATGTTAAAGACCTTAGCCGTTTTTGCTGGCTTATTCTCCAACCGGCTTACCAAAAGTGTATCTGTTGGGCGAATAACGTACACTATTCCATCCCTTTCCAGCTGCTCCAATTTTTCTAACGATTGGTTATACCTAACCGCCCTACTGGCAAGCATTTCGTAAACCTTTGGATACTTACGATAGTACCACTTTACCAATGTTGTGCGCTTTAGTGGCTCTTTTCTATACCCTTTGGGTTGGGTTAGTATAACAACGGCTCGTTTATGCCCAGAATTAAGGGCGTGCTCAAAGGGTATGGAGTCAGCTAGCCCACCATCAAGAAGAAGTCTATCTTTGTAAGAAACAATGGGAGCTATAAAAGGGAGCGATCCGCTAGCAGCAAGTATCGTTTTAAACTCTTTTTTGTCGGCATCGTTAAGCAGAAAGAACTCGGCTTTGCCCGTTTCGCAATTGCTTGCACCAACCCAAAATTTGCTTGCCGATTGCTTTAGCGCATCGTAATCAAAAGGGATAATGTGCTGGGGTATCTCCTCGTAAATAAATTCCCATGAGAAAAGTGAGCCTTTCCGTAGCAGGTTTCCAATGCTGCAGTACCTTTTGTCGCCAATGTACTGGTTAACCGCCATGTTACGACCCTGTTGGTTAGATATGTACGATACGCCATAAGCCGCACCTGCCGAAACACCGTAAACCGATTCAAATGAAAGTTGCTGCTCCAGAAACACCTCAAGTATGCCCGCTGTAAACACGCCTCTAAACCCACCTCCTTCAAGAACTAGTGCTGTATTTTCTATCATTTTCAATTGCTTTTGATTATTTGTTGCATTACCTGTGCAAAGGTAGTTGATACGGCCTCCCGTTATTCTTTTTGCCCTTAGATTATGGCATTTGACGTAATCTGGTTGTGCCCAAGAGTCAATAGAACTTGATTCTTTACCGATTTTTGTAAATTTGAGGTTCGAAAATAAATCTGAGAAGTGAAAGTTTGCATTGCCGAAAAGCCCAGCGTTGCCAAAGAGATTGCCCGTATTCTAAAAGCCACTAACCGTAAGGATGGCTACTTTGAGGGCAATGGATATCAGGTTACCTGGACCTTTGGACACCTTTGTACATTAAAGAATCCCGACGATTATACGCCCGACTGGAAAGCCTGGCGCATGAACTCCCTACCCATGATTCCACCCCGCTTTGGCATTAAGCTTATTGATAACGATGGCGTTGCAAAGCAGTTTAACACCATAAAGCGTTTGGTTGATTCCTGCGATGAGGTTATAAACTGTGGTGATGCTGGAATTGAGGGGGAGCTTATTCAGCGTTGGGTGCTAACAAAGGCCGAGTGCAAAAAGCCCTTAAAGCGCCTTTGGATATCGTCTATGACCGATGAGGCCATACAGGAGGGATTCGACAAGCTAAAGGAGGGCAAGGATTTTGAGCGCCTTTACGCCGCCGGAAACGCCCGCGCCATTGGCGATTGGCTACTAGGCATGAACGCCAGTAGGCTATACACGCTTAAGTATGCCAATGGAAAGGGGGTACTCTCCATTGGACGCGTGCAAACCCCAACGCTAGCCCTTATTGTGCGCCGATACGAGGAGATTCAGAACTTTGTATCAAAGCCATTTTGGGAAATTAAGACCCTATACCGGGGTGTGGTTTTTAGCTCAACGGTAGGACGGTTCGACTCGGTTGAGGAGGCCAATAAGGTTATTGAGGAGATAAAGACTAACCTGTTTGAGATAGTATCCTTTGAGCAGAAAAAGGGCACCGAGGCTCCGCCAAAGCTGTTTGACCTTACGGCGCTACAGGTGGAGTGCAACAAGAAGTTTGGCTACACTGCCGATGATACCCTTAAGTACATACAGAGCCTTTACGAGAAGAAAATGGTTACCTACCCACGTGTTGATACCACCTTTCTCCCCACCGATATGTACCCCAAAATAGAAGGCATCCTAAAGAATATGGAGCCCTATGCCAACTTCACGGCTCCGCTGCTTGGAAAGTCCATAAAGAAGAGCAAGAAGGTTTTTGATGATGCCAAAATAACCGATCACCACGCCATTATTCCCACAGGAGTTAAGCCATCGGGGCTTATTGTTGAGGAGAAGCGCGTTTACGATCTTATTGCCCGCCGCTTTATTGCCGCGTTCTATCCCGATTGTATTGTATCCAACACCACCGTACTGGGAATGGTTGCTACCTACGAGTTTAAGGCAACGGGTAAGGTGATTCTGGAAGATGGCTGGCGCGTGCTCTATCCCAAAAAGGATTCCGATGGGGACAATGAGCCCAGCGACGACCAAATTATGCCCCACTTTGAGAAGGGCGAAACGGGTGAGCACACCCCCGATTTGCAGGAGAAGCAAACACAGCCCCCAAAGATGCACACAGAGGCAACCCTGCTACGCGCCATGGAAACCGCAGGTAAGCAAGTAGAGGATGATGAGCTGCGCGAGCTGATGAAGGAGAATGGCATTGGTCGTCCATCAACCCGAGCAAACATTATAGAAACGCTGTTTAAGCGCCGATTCATTGTGCGCGAGCGTAAAAACCTAGTGCCAACGCAAACGGGCATTCAGCTCATACACACCATACAGAACGAGCTGCTTAAATCTGCCGAGTTAACGGGTATTTGGGAGAAAAAGCTTAGGCAGATCGAAAAGGGCGATTACGATGCCAGGCAGTTTCTTGATGAGATGAAGGAGATGGTAACGCAGCTGGTTGTGGAGGTTAAGCGCGAGAATAAGCGCGTAATAGAGATTGAACCAGAGGTAAAACCAAGTGAACCAGAGGCAAAAGGGGAGAAGGATGACGAGCCTGGAAAGGCCAAAAAGCCAAGAGCAAAGCGCACCGCCGAGCCAAAGGCCGAACCCGAATCCATAACCTGTCCAAAGTGCGGCAAGGGTACCATGCTAAAGGGCAAAACAGCCTTTGGCTGCAGCGAGTACAAAAGCGGTTGCACCTTTAAGGTTATGTTTGAGCAGTTTGGAAAGCAGCTTACCGATAAGCAGCTTCAAACCCTTTTGCAAAAGGGTAAATCGCCAAAAATTAAGGGGCTTACTATCAATGGAGAGGATGTAACAGCATCGCTGGTGCTTACAAATACTTTTGAGGTGGTGGTTGAGTAGTTATCTGTTTACTTTTTTCTAATAATTTTGTGCGATGATGTAATACATTGTCAATTGTTGAGTTTTTGAGGAATGGTTGTATTTCGAGTTCAACATTGATAGAAAAAGTTTAACTTAATGGTATGGAATACCTACAGAGCATGAAACCAAAGTTTATACCTTCCATCGTATTTATATCCTTTCTATTTGGCTGCACCTCGCCAAATACCCACAATGGGATTAAAGAGGTTAACGCCGATGAGCTTGTAGAGAACATTGATGCGTACATCGACTCCCGACTTGTAACAGAAGGTACTATTGTGCACATATGTAGTGTTGATGGGAAACGGATGAAGCTCAAAACCGATAGAGGAGTGATTATTAAAATAGTACCGTTTGATCCCACTCAAAGTTTTGATACCCTTTTTTACAAAAAGAGAGTGGCAATACAGGGTGTTGTAAAGGAGTCGCGCATTAGCGACACCATGATAGCCGAGCAAGAGAAATCGAGTGTTGTGTACTGCTCATACGATAGCGACTCGTGTACCAATAGCTCCCAAGTGGGTCCAAAAGCGAACGTAACCGATAGTAGTAGGTCTGAAGATGAATTAGCCAACCCTAAGCAGACGCTTGAACGAGCGGGGAAGGACTACGTTTCTGTTGTTTTTATTGTTGCCGAGCGGGTTGACATTATAAAATAGCAAAACCTCGAATCCAAAGAGGGGTTTTAGATTCGAGGTTAGCTAACGAATACACAGAGTGGGGCTAATACTCTTCGTACTCAACAGCAAGCATTTCACGCTCCTCTAGCGCAGGTTTTAGAATAACCTTTTTTGGTGCCTCTTTATATTTGGAAGGGGCTGATTTTTCCCATCCATTCTCTTTCTTTTCTGTGTGTTGGAATCTTCTAATGGTTCGTTGTTCTTCAATCCTAAAGAACGATATAACCTGGTTCAGCTGTTCTGCCTGACTGCTGAGCTCCTCTGCCGATGTGGCAAGCTCCTCGCTTGCAGCAGCGGTGCGCTGGGTTATCTGGTTAAGCTGCTGAATAGCCGTGTTAATCTGGTTCGATCCCGACGATTGTTCCATACTTGCTGCCGATATCTCCTGCACTAAGCGGGATGTTTTCTCTACCTCAGGAACTATTTGGGCAAGAATTAGCCCTGCATCTTCGGCCTCCTTTACGCCAAACTTGGTAAGCTTTTCTATCTCGTCGGCGGCAACCTTACTGCGCTCGGCCAGCTTTCTAACCTCGGCAGCAACAACCGCAAAGCCACGCCCTTGCTCGCCTGCTCTAGCTGCCTCAACGGCAGCATTAAGCGCAAGTATGTTGGTTTGAAATGCTATGTCGCTTATTATGGATACCTTTTCGGCTATCTGTTTCATGCTAACAACGGCAGTGTTAGATGCCTCGTTACCCTTCTTAATGCCCTCGGCTCCGCTAGTAGCAATTTTTTCGGCCTGCTGCGCATTGTCGGTATTCTGCTGTATGTTGGCAGCCATCTCCTCCATGGAGCTGGATGCCTCTTCGGTTGACGATGCCTGCTCACTTGCTCCCTGCGATAGCTCCTGCGATGCAGAGCTAAGCTGTAGGCTCGATGCGGCAATATTCTCCGCTCCATCTTTTACTATGGTTACCACCTCTCTTAGCTTCTGAACCATGTCCTTAAGTGAACGAGCTAGGATTCCAACCTCATCCTTTTGGTCAATCTCAAGCTGGGCTGTTAAGTCACCTGCTGCAAGTCTTTTAGTGTACTCTACCCCTTTTGCCAAAGGAGCGGTTATACCCATTGATATTGCTATGCCTATGCTAGCCGCAAGTACTATGGAGATAAAGGCAATAATTAACATAAGTGTTGTTGCCCTATTCGCTATTTGGGTGTTGCTTTGTGCTGTTTGTTTGGCTTGTTCGGTTTTAAATTGAACTAAATTCTGAATGGCATCCTGTAAGTCCTGTGTGGGTTTTTGCCAATCACCTTTCATAAATGCTACCGCTTCTTGCTTTTTATCGGCCCAAACAAGCTGGGTAAAGTCGTTAAAGTATAGGATATAATTTTTAAGCGCATTTTTGGTATTGTCCAGAACTGCTTGCTCTTCGTCGTTGCTAACAGTTTTTTGGTACGTTTCGGCTGTTTTGTTAAACTGCTCCTGTAGGTTGAAAACAAGATCGCGCTGTACCCGTTTGTCCGATTCTGTTTCGGCCAAAAGCATATCCCTTACGGCCACTCTTAGGCGCTGGAAGTAGGTAGTCATTTCATTAACCGTTCCCAATGGAACGGTCATACGCTCGTAGAGCATGGTATCGGCGTAATCGATAGTCCGAATTTGTATTGTTCCAAATAGCCCAACAACACCTGTTAGTGCAGCAATTAGAATATAGCTGCTGATTAGCTTGGTGCCAATTTTTACATTTTTTAGTTTCATAGGTTGTTGTGTTTGCTTGTTAATATTAAGTAAAAGGTACTGGCTGCTATAGCTCCTGTTTGTTAGTAGCGTAACGTTGAGATTACAAACAGGAAGTGTTCTGTTATGTCAAATATATAGCAGAGTGTAAATTGCTGTTAGAGTGCTAGTACCTGTTTTTATTTGGGTGGAAACACGCTTTTTTTAATAAAGTACTTTTATGTTTAAACAGCTGTTCAGGGGGGAAATACCTAGCTTTTTATTATTTGGTTTTCTGCTGCTTACTTGTATATAAAAAAACGGCTAGATACCCAATGTTTTATGAGCATCTAGCCGAGGAAGGACTTTTGGGTGGACTACCACCTAGCGTTTACAAAATTTTGTGGGTTGTAAATGGTAGCGGGAACGCTACAGTTTGGCGAAACATTAAAGTATTTCTCAACCATGCTTAGCTTGCCGTTGTTATCGTAAAAGTTTATTAGCGTAGCAACAGGATAACCGTTTATGCTCTCGTATTTAGCAAACTCCACTTCTCTTGAGTTTTCTCCAGTTTTGCGGCGCATCTTTATAAAGAGTAGGGTTTCCATATCAACCCAAAAGCATGTGCTAGTTGTATCGCCAACAACCCATGCATTGCGACCCATACACTGGGTTTTTGCCAATAAGTTAAGGTTGTATCCACATTGTTCTGCCCGTTTTGCAGTTGTTTGTGGTGGTATGTTGTTTATGTCAAGCCCTAGCACAACTAGGTCGTGTATGCGGTATTTGGTTGAAAGTAGGGCTCCATTTTGGTAGCTGTATAAGCTGTCGTTGGCGAAAAGGAGTCCGTTTCCACTCTCCCAACTGGTGAATTTTAGAATTAAGTTGCTGGGCGATTGGTAGGCTTCAAGCCAAACATCGGTTGATACAATGCTATCGTTCTTGTAGTAAATAACCTCTTGCGAAAAGCAAAGTGTTTGGTACCAATTGGATTTATTTGCGTTATACATTTGCTCTATAAGCTGGTAGCCGTTTTGAGGCTCCTGAGCAAAAGATAAATTTACCAATAAAAGAAAGAGGGCTGCTAACATTTTATTCATATCAATGGCTTTGTATGGGTTAAATTGGTATTTATGATTGGGGTAAACCCAATTAGTTTAACCCGATGTACTAATTTGGGCATCACATAAATTATGCTGTTACTTCGCAATTAGGGATAAGCCCTCTTGTGCCGATTTGTCGTTGGGGTTGTAAAGCAGCACTTTTTGGAATAAAACCTTTGCCTCGCGCGTTTTTCCTAGTTGAAAACTTGTCCATGCAAGCATTAGCAGGCTATCGTGATCGAAAGGGTAGAGGTTTACTACTTTGGCAAAGTGCTCGGCTGCTTGCTGATACTCTTTACGTTCGTATAAAATGAGCCCCATTCGGTAGAGCGTGAGGGTTTGGTTGGGATCAATTTTAAGAATCTCCTTATACTGCAAAACAACAAAGTCCCAATTACCCTGCGCTGATGCGGGGTATGCCACACCCAATCGGGGTTCGATGGCGTAGGGCATAAGCTCTATAGCGCGGTTGTAGTAGGTCAGAGACTCTGTGAACTGCCCTTGCAGATAGGTTAACCAACCTAACCTTAAGTTAATTTCGTAGGAAGTCTCGGCATATACTGCCTTAAGGGCTTTTGCTGCATCGGCATAGTTGCCTGCGGCTTCCTTGGCGTAGCTCTCGGCAAAAGCGGCAATTTGCTTGCTGTTATCCTGAGCAAGCAGAATGACTGGTAGAATAAGAAACGCAGCCAGTATGGCTATAAACTTTTTCATTGTAGTAACTATTAGGTTTATTACAGTTTCATTCCTATACTTATTGAGAATCCGTTAAGAATGTTCTCTGTTTTGTTGCTTTTTGTACCACTACTCAGGTTCCATGTGTACATGTAATTGGTATTTCTAAAAGCAGAAATGTGAGCATTGAAACCTGTTTTTGAATAGAACGACAGCTGACCAAACATGCTAAGTGCTGGGGTTTGAAATGAGTTGTTTAGCTGTTGGCCTGCATTTGTTGCGTATAGTGGTATGTTGCTAGTTGATGCGCCCAGCTCAACCCACATAAATTTTAGCGCCTTAAAGCCAGCCACTTGGCTTATGTGGTATCCCTTCCCCCACGATGAGTAGAACTGGTACATTCCCTGTGTTGTGGTGTAAAGGTTTAGGTTTTGAAATGGGTAAACAGTAAGCAGAGCTTCTGCTCTACCTTGGTTGATCCCAACCAAATTGCTATACGATGCATTTAGCTGTATGCCTAGCAATGCAGTTCTTTTGGCAATACCTAAGCCTAATAGGAAATCGGATTCGTAGCTTGTTTGCATTTGCGAACGTCCTCCCCAGGTCTGTGTTACCTTTGGTGCCCCCTCGTAAAGAGCCGCGTGGGCAAACCCAAAAACTTCGTAGCCATTGGCAAGTGCCTTGCCCAGTTTAGAGTAGAGCTGGTGTTGGGCAAAGTTTAGCGCGCCTCCGCTGGGGTAGGTTTGCGAGTATATTACTCCTTGCTTTCGGTAATTAGAGTAAGCTAAACCCCAAAAAGCGCCCTTTTTTGACCGAGAGACTATGTAAACCTTAATGTTTAGGGCATTCTCAACAAACTCGGTGTACTCATTTTGGAGCAAAGGGGAAATGATTTTGTTGGTAGACTCATTGGTAAGGTAGCTTAGCTCTAGCCCATAATCCCTAACACCTGTTAGCGACTTCTCCTTAACGTAACCCGATTGCTGGTGGAGCGGCAACTTGTTTCTGAACAGCAGGGCCTCGGTTTCTCTACCGCTGTACACATAGCTATAAAATATGTATTCTGGCACAATGGGGTCGGCACTGCTAAACTCCATTGCCTTGCTAAAGTGCTTAATGGCACGGCCATACCTCTTTTTGTTGAACGCGGCAATGCCTAGCCTCATACGAAGATAGTAGTAATCTATACCATTGCTTATCATGCTATCGCCCAAGGAGTTTAGTTCGCTATACTTCCCTTGGAGAAAGAGCTGGTACGTTTGGGCATCAAGAACGGCAAAGCTCTTGTTAACCTGTGCTAGAGAGATGTTGGCTACTACCAGCGCTAGGAGTGTTATAATAGTTTTTCGCATACGGCTAATCCTGTTTCAATGGAACCATCGTCTAGTGTAATTTTCCCGTTGGGCGAGAGGCTTAACGTGTAGCTTGTTTTTGCTTTCACCCTATTGAACACAAGCTGGTTGATGCTCGATTTATAGGTTACTCCCAATGGGTTTATCTCGGAGCCAATAACCTCAAGTTCGCCTTTGTAACTTGCTTTAAGGTAGCGGTAGAATGGCGCAATAAAATCTTGAACTATTAACCGTTTTGCCGAGAATACCTTGTTTATGGGCAGCTCATCATCAACATAAAAATCTTTAACGGGAGCAAGTGGAACTCTAAATGCTGCTTGGTAAAACATGTAGAGCAGTGAGTTTTTGCTGCCCTTAAATCCGGTAAAGGTGAAGTACGAGTTGGAAATGCTAAACCATGCTACCGATTTAGTGCGGTGGCAGTACAAGTACGATTGGTTGTGAATAGTTGTAAACACCTCCCATATGGTTTCCACACCTTTGTATGTCCATTTTAACCTCATTCCTGGGATAAAATGTAGCCCATGCTGCAGTATGACAATGGGTGTGGCGCTTTGTAGAGAATCGCCCTGATTTGGAAATGCAAAGGATTCTAACCGTTTCCCGTTAATTATTAGGTTGGCCAGAGGGTATTTTACCGTTTTGGAGCCAATGTAGGGGTAGGCTTGTACCTGAAAGTGCAAGTGGGGGTAGGGCGACCGCCCAGAGTTTCCAGTAAGGGCTACAACCTGACCGTGCCTTACAAACTCTCCAACCTTAACCTTTATGGAGTCCTTTTTAAGGTGGCTAAGCTTGGTAAAGAGATAATCGGAGTGCTTAATTACAATGGTGTTTCCCCAGTTTTTGTTTAGGTTGATATCGCCAATGGCATTATCGTCAATGCCATCCTCAAGCATGGCAATAAAGCCATCGGCAGGAGCGGTAACGGGTTTCCCAAAGCAGTAATAGTCGGTTGCCTTATCGCCAAGGTTGGTGTACTGCTTCCCTTCATCATCATTAATAATAAAGTCGAGGGCGTATGCCCAATCGCCTTTATGGGTATGCTCGCCGCTATAACCTTGCGAAACGTACCACTTACCCATAAAAGGAAGGTTAATGGGTGTATAGCTCTCAAAGGGAAATCTATTGGTGTGACTTATAAAAGCGTACAGATTTTTCTCTGGGCTTCCATGGTGTACTATCACCTCGGAGAGCTTTTTACTGTTGGTTCTCAGTCTAAAGCTATATATAAAGAGCAGCACCACAAAGTTGAATGGCAGGGAGTATATGGGTAGTCCTAATTTTGAAAACATAGCAAAAAGACCAGCCGTTACAAACGCTATTACAGGTGCAATGACTATGGCCCATAGGTACGATTTTGGTGATGCTATGTAAAAGTAACCTCCTATTGCAATGGATGTTAGGATAAAGTTAAACCCAATAAAGCCATACCCTATGCTTTCCAGCTCTACTCCAAGCAATGCGTAGGCTAGGTAGGCCACACTATAGCCAAGCAACGATAAGGTAAATGCTATACGCGAGTATATTAACAGCGCTAGGGCCACAACAATTCCTGCAAATACGTTGAACTGAAAGAAAATGGCACCAAGGGAAATAAAAAAGCTGTTGATATATGTTGATGCCACGTTGGCTATCCACCACTCGTGGAGCGATACAAAGTTTAGCCCTCCAATACGAAAAAGATCGTTGAGCATGTAAACACCTCGCTCGCTTATCTCCAGCGATATTAGCATTTGGCTTGCTAGAATGGCTATCCACATGGCAAAAACAAATGGTAGCGAAAGGAATGGCAAGTAGTACTTGCCTAGCCATCCCTCGATGGCAATTGTTAGGAGGAGCGTTAAAAATGATGCCAATACAACAAGCAGCAGAACCTGTGGTGTAACAGCAAATCCGTATCCAATACCCAACCCAACAAGCAGACTATTAAAACCGTAAAAACCTTTTTTTACTTGATATGGGCTAAATCCAATGAGTAAAGCAGTGCTATTGGCAACCATAATGGCCAGTAAGCCGCATAAACCCGAAGGGAGATCGATAAACGATACTACTAAAAGCGGTATTGCCAACCAAATATTATCGGTAAAGAATATTTGCGAGTAGCCCCGCAGCACACCTTGGGCAAAGCTATGTAGGCTGTTGTTTTGCATTATTATAGGTTGAAGTTTTTAAGATGCTCTGGAACTTCCTCGTGCATTGTAATGGAGTCCAAGTTCTCTGCATTTCGTATAACGTTAGCTTGCCCGTTGGTATCAATTAGCACAACGTTGGGTCTAAGGGTAATAAACTGTAGCCATTGCGTGTTGTTGTATGCTCCTACTCGGCTTATCACAAAATGGTCGCCGCGTTTAAGCGGAGGGAACTGCATGGAGTACCTAATAACATCAATGTTCATGCACAGTGGGCCATATAGTGTTGTTTCCTCCTGGTTTCCTGCAATGTAGCGGGTTGGCTGTATTTTATGGTCGTACCAGAAAGCGGTAAACAGCAGGTTTACGCCAACATCAAGAATGGTTGCCCTGTTTCCATCGGAAAGGCGCTTGTTGGCTAGTACTGTACCGGCAATGTAACCAGCATCGTCAATAAGGGCGCGTCCGGTTTCAAGTATAAGGAGCGGCATGTTGGCCGGTTTTATCTGCGAGCTAATAATGGCAGTGGTAATGGCCTCGGCATACTCATCAAACGATGGGGTGGTATCTTCGCCCGAAAGGTATGCGCCACGCAGCGTATTTTTAGAGGCAAATCCGCCGCCCATATCAATGTACTTAATGGCATGTCCATACTTCTTATCAACGTTAACGGCTAGGTCGGTTAGCTTAAGGGCGGCAATGCGGTAGGCATCGGCGGTCATCATGTAGGTTCCAATGTGGGTGTGCAGCCCCACAAGGTTTAGCTTTGGGTTAAGCATAATACGGTTTAGTGCCTCCCAAGCCTCGCCATTCTCGTAGTTGAAACCAAACCTGTCCCAGCGGGGGTAAATGCCAATATCCATGTTAACCCTAATGGCAACGTTTGCCTCAATATTATTCTTCTCGCAAATTTGGGCAAGGGTAAAGAGCTCATCAAAATGGTCTATGTGTATAAATGAGCCGTTGCGTGCAGCAAGTTCAAGGTCGGCCTCACTTTTATCGGGACCGTTAAACAGTATGTGCTCGCCACTAATTCCCATGTCTATAGCCTTTTGGTACTCAAAGCCCGATACCACTTCGGCCCAGGAGCCCTCCTGATGGAATATACGGCACACGGCGCTTAGGTAGTTGGTTTTGTAGCTCCAGGCCAGCTGTACCTTGGGGTATCGCATTTGGAATGCCTGCTTAAGCTGCTTTACGGTGCGCCTTATGGTTTGTTCGGAGTATATGTACAGTGGTGAGCCGTACTGTGCAAGCATGCTTTCCACATCAACACCATCAATAGCACTTAACGGTTTAAAGCTTGGTGCCATGCCATGCTTTGATGGCATGCCGGGGTTTAACTTTTTTATTGTTGGGCGTTCAAACTGCTGGTTCATATGGCTAGTATTTTTAATCGGTTAGGTTGATGTTTATAGCTCGCCAGTCATGGTGAACTGTTCAAACTTGTCTATCCCCACAATCATATCGTATGAGTAGCGGATAAACATTTTCCCCACATCGTAATGCTGGTATGGCGCTACATCAATGCCAAGGGCAAGTTTTACTAGAGCTTCGGGAATGTTTTGTCCTGCGCCAACGGCAAGGTAAACCCATGCTGGAATACGCGGATTAATTTCTATTAGAAAAAGCTTGCCATTGGCATCGCGTACCAGCTCCAGCTCCATGCCGCCACGCCACTTGGTTTGGGTCATAATGCTTTTGGTAAGGTTTAGCATGGCATCGTCGGCAAGGGTAATGCCACCCCACGCTTTTCCCTTATCGGTAATGTACTGCTTACGCATGGGCACCGCAGCAATGGTTTGGCCAGTTCCATCGCCTAGAGCAATAACATTAACCTCGGTGCCCTTAATAAACTGCTGCAGTATTATGGGTAAGCCCCATTTTGCCGATAGCTTGTTAAAGTAACCCTCTATTTGGCTCTCCTCATGTGCAATGTAGGCATCGTAGTATTTTCCCTTAACAACAAGGGGGAGCTTTAGCTCCTTAACGGCCTTTTCAAACTGCGATGGATTGGTTACCTCTATGCTCTTGGGTACGTTTACCGTGTACTTTTTGCCATACTCGGGCAGGTTTGCCTTATGTCGCTCTTCAAATTGTGTAAGGGTGGGTAGGAATGTGGATATGCCAATTCGCTTTAGCTCTGGCTCCAGCCTAATAAAGGAGTATAGCTCTGCATCAAAATTTGGTATAATTACATCCATATGCTCAATGGCTTGAATCTGAGCAATACGTGCGTAAAGTGCCTCTTTCCCCTCCGAAGGGTATGGTATCATGTAGGTTTTATCAACCAAATCGCTCATGTAAATGCCCGGCTCAAGGGTTTCGTAGGCTAGGCCAATTACTCTAACCTCAAAAAAATCCGATTCCTTTAGTCCCCTAATCACAGGAATTCCAGGCCCAGGGCTGTCAATGTTGTTAAGTCCTGTTACACCTACAGTTATATTATGCTTAGCAGCCATGGCTTACTCCTCTAAAAGGTTAAAGTTTCTAAGCTCCTCAAAAAATTCAACCAGGTAGCGCTCGTATAGGGGTTTTTCTCCGCCGTAGTTTGCAAGTAGGCTGTTGAGAATCTGCTCATAGTCCATACCCTGTTTTACCAGAGAAATAATCTCCTGTCCCGTTTTATTTAGCGTAAACGACTCTCCTGTTGATGGGTCAAACACAAAGCCGCTTTCGCTAACTGCAATGTTGCTTCTAATCTTCATGGCTCGTTTTTTTAGTAATACGCATGGCTAGAGTTTTACCCTACTGTAATTTTGGGTGCAGATTAACCTTTTTACTAGGAACCCCAGTTTTTATTGTAAGTTATCAAGTTATGCTAATTCTATCATCTATTCAATGAATCTTTGATTAGTGAGCCCCTGTTATGCTATTACAATAATTTAGATGGTTTTACTGTTTTTATAGTTAATTTTACCCACAAATCACAACAGAGAGATTATGTTCGCTATAAGCCGCAAAAAAAGCATTGTTATATTATTGATTAATTTTCTGTTTCTTATAACGGCATTTGTACAAGTAAAGGCGCAGGAGAGCAGTAAGTTGCCCCGTGTTGCAAAAGCCGATTCCCTGTTTCAGCAAAGGGATTATTCCGCCGCACTTCCACTTTACAAGGAGCTTCTTAGCAACTTCCCACAGGATGCTAACTATATGTACAAAACAGGTGTTTGTGTGCTATACTCCACCCGCAATGGCAATGAGGCCATAGGTTTGCTTAAAAGGGCATCGGAGCTTGAAACGCCCAATCTAACCTACTTTTACTTGGCCGAGGCCTATCGCTATTCCTATCGCTTCGATGAGGCTATTGATATGTATCGTCGCTTTACCGTTAGTGGTGGCGATGAGACCATTACCCCTGTGCAGGTAGAGTTTTTGGTAAACCAGTGCGAGAATGGTAACTACATGCTAAAGTACTTGTACAAGCCACCTGTGCTGGAGTCAAAGGTTATTGCGCAAACCGACATGGTTAGCTACTTAGTTACCGATAATCAAGCAGGCTCGTTTGTTCCAAAACCTAAGGATTTAAAAACGCCTGTTGACCTAAAGCAGAACGAGCAATCGGTTATTTTTTACCCTAAAGCGCCAAAACCAGGCGATTATATTTACTATGCCAGCTACGGTAGGTCAACGCAGTACGGTAAGGATATTTTCCGCATTCAGCTACAGGACGATGGCTACTGGAGTAAACCCGAAAACCTTGGCGATGCAGTAAACTCGTCGCTCGATGAGGATTTCCCTTACTTTGCTCCCGATGGAGCCTTGTACTTTGCCTCTAAAGGGCACTACAGCATGGGCGGGTACGATGTGTATCGCAGTCGCTACGATGCTGCCTCTAAAACGTGGAGCACCCCAGAGAACCTAGGGTTCCCCTTTAGCTCCCCTTACGACGATATTTACTACCTGCCCCTTTCCAACGACTCATTAACCTATTTAATTACCAACCGTAACATTGGTGCCGATAGCCTTGAGATTGTTCTGGTAAAGGAGGAGCGTAGCCAAATTAGGCAAACCGCATCGAGCTTTGATGAGATTATTGCCGTTGCAAAGCTTGGTGTAAGCACCAACCTAAAATCATCAAAAGAAAAAACAACGCCAGTGGCTAGCAAGCCAGCTCCCACAAAGGCTGCATCGTTTTCGTCGGTTGAGAACGACCCTGAGTATGTACGCGTTATGGCCAATGGCTTTAAGCAGCAAATGCTTGCCGATTCGCTACGCATTAGCCTTGAGAAGGAGCGTGGTACATTGGACTATGTTTACACCGCCGAGCAGCGCAAGGCCGCCGAGGCGCGTATTGTTAAGGTTGAAGATGCCCTTTTGGCCGCCCAAAAGAGTGCCGATAGCTTTTTTGCACGTGCCAGCCAAATAGAGCAAGAGTACCTAACGGGTAAGCGTAAGCCTCAGGAAAAGGCCAATACATCGTTTGCTTCCGATAATCCAAAGTATGTTTACCAAGCACAGTTTGCTTCAACCGTTTTCCAAAGCGATGAGATTGCTACACTTGCCAACTTGGAGAAGCAAACCCCACGTTTGGATGAGCTGCGTAAAGCTGTTTTTGCTCAGCAGCAAAAGGTTAGCACCCAGTTTCAGAATGGCGCCGATAGTTCGGCTTTGTACCCTGCGGAGCAGCGTAAGCTAATAGGTTTAATGGCCGATTTTAACCAAGCAGCGCAGAAGTGGATTGCTGGGAAAGATAAAATTTACACCCTTTGCCTACCCGTTGCCCTTGTTAAGAGTGGAAACAACAATGGCAGCGAGGCTCGCGCCGAGATTGAGCGCGGAAAGAACCATTTCCGCTCGGCTGCAGCCATAAAGAATAACCTAAGCGAAGAGGGCAAAACGGAGAGCCTTTTTGAGGCCTCGTTACTGGAGGAAATTGGTATAGCCCGATACGAGCTAGCCTTTGCCAAGCTTTGGGGCATAACCATGTTTGAGCAGGAGGTAACCAGCCGTATTCGTAGGTTGGAGTCCGATGCGTTTGGTAAACCACTCCCTGCACCAGCACCCAACAAAAAGGAGGATGTTGATGCTATTACCGCACAGGCAAAGGAGTCTAAGCAGCTCCTTATAGTTGAGGGGAACAATCCTGTCGATATCAATAGTCCTATACTCTTCCAGCAAAACGAGAGCGCTACCTTCCAGGTAGTTGAGGATTCTCCCTACGAAAACGGTACTCCTATACCACTAGATGAAATCCTTCCCGAAGGTGTTGTTTACCGTATTCAGCTAGCTGCCTTTAGTAATCCGGTTAAACCCACCATTTTTAAGGGAATGGTTCCCATTGCAGCCGAATCGGTTAGTAAGGGCAAGGTAACCAAGTACTACGTGGGCATGTTCCGCTACCTTGCCGATGCCGAGAAAGCCCTTCCTATTGTGCGCTCCAGAGGGTTTAAGGATGCCTTTATTGTTGCTTGGCACAACGGGAAATCCATAACACCCGCACGCGCACAAACGTTAGAGCAGCGTGTTGCAGAGCCAAAAAGCGAACCTAAGATTAAGATTACCGATACCGATCCCAACATGAGCGTGTTATACCAAGTTCAAATTGGGGTGTATAAGGGACGACTACCCGAGGATATTGCCCAAACCGTAAGGGCGCTGGCTCCGGGCAAGGATATTGTTCGCAAAATGGATGATACGGGCAGTACAACCTATTCCGTTAGCAGTTTCTCGTCCATGGACGAGGCATCGCACGTTAAGGATATGCTTGTGGCTGGCGGCATTGCCGATGCAAAGGTGGTAACAATTAATTTGTAGCCAGTACACATAGGTGTTTGGCTACCATGCGTTAGCCTCTACATTTCCACAGATAGCATCTGTAGAATAAAATCTAGCGCCTAAACACCAAATACCATTTACAATTTTCCTATATTAGCACTTAGTAATTTCAATTTTTACCTATGATAGACAGTTCAAAAAATTCGCCTTTTGGGCAGGAAGAAGAAGGGTTGGTTACACGCGAAAGCGCCTTTCTAATCCTTTATAACGATGAGGTAAACTCCTACGATTTTGTAATTGAGAGCCTAATTGATGTGTGCGATCACGAGCCTGTGCAAGCAGAGCAGTGCACTTTTATTGCTCATCACAAGGGCAAATGCGATGTTAAAAAGGGCACTTACTCATCGCTTAAACCGCTCCGCGATGCCTTAACCCAACGTGGACTTAACGTTGTAATTAAATAAACTGCCATGACAGGTGTTATCATCATTATTCTAATTGGCCTTTTTCTCCTTTTGGTTGAGTTCCTCCTTATTCCCGGAATAACTGTTGCAGGTGTAGGTGGCGTTATACTTATAGCTGGCGGAATAACCTGGGCATATACTGAGTACGGAACCACTGCAGGGCATTTAACCCTTTTGGGTACTGCCATTGCTTCTGTTGCTGTTGTGGTACTAGCGCTGCGCTCCAAAACGTGGAAGTACTTTATGCTAAACACCAACGTTGAAGGGTCTGTTGATGGCAAAATTGATGAGAACCAAGTAAAGGTGGGCGATGCTGGCGTTTCGGTTAGCCGCTTGGCTCCAATGGGAAAAGCTCGCATCAATGGTATACTGGTCGAAGCCAAGTCCATGGGAGAGTTTATAGACCAAAAAAAGGAAGTAATAGTAATTAAAATAGATGGTTCAAAAGTAATTGTTAAACTAAACGATAAAACAAATGAATGAAGTTGGTATTTACCTACTAATTATTGGTGCTAGTATTGCCGGTCTATGGATTGTGCTGTACTTTGTACCCATTGGCTTGTGGTTCTCTGCCCTTGTTTCGGGTGTTAGGGTATCACTACTTCAGCTGGTTTTAATGCGCTGGCGTAAGGTTCCCCCAGGAGTAATTGTACAAGCACTTATTGAGGGAACAAAGGCTGGTATTACCCTATACCGTAACGACCTTGAGGCTCACTACCTAGCTGGTGGTCGCGTATCGAAGGTTGTTCATGCATTGGTATCGGCTCAAAAGGCTAACATTCCACTCGATTTTAAAATGGCTACCGCCATTGACCTTGCGGGTCGCGATGTGTTTGAAGCCGTTCAAATGTCCGTTAACCCAAAGGTTATTAATACTCCTCCCGTTACTGCTGTTGCAAAGGATGGTATTCAGCTTATTGCCAAGGCAAGGGTTACCGTTCGTGCAAACATTAAGCAGCTTGTGGGTGGTGCTGGCGAGGAAACCGTTCTAGCCCGTGTTGGTGAAGGTATTGTATCGTCAATTGGTTCTGCCGAGTCGCACAAGAGCGTACTTGAGAATCCCGATTTTATTTCGCGCGTAGTGCTAGAGAAAGGTCTTGATGCAGGAACTGCATTTGAGATTCTTTCTATTGATATCGCTGATATTGATATTGGACGTAACATTGGTGCTGTGCTACAGATGGATCAGGCCAATGCCGATAAGAACATCGCTCAGGCAAAAGCCGAGGAGCGTCGTGCAATGGCTGTTGCTCTAGAGCAAGAGATGAAGGCTAAAGCACAAGAGGCTCGCGCAAAGGTTATTGAAGCCGAGGCTCAAATTCCTCTTGCTATGGCCGAAGCTTTCCGTAGCGGTAACATGGGAATTATGGACTACTACAAGCTTAAAAACATTGATGCCGATACTCAAATGCGTCAAAGTATTTCTAAGCCCGATAAGGATAAGAAATAGTATACAATTTATACAGAGAGAGGGCGAACCAATTGGTTCGCCCTTTTTATTTATGTAAGACGATAAAAAAGACTATATAATTTCATCGGAATCAATACTGTAAGAAAAAAAGAGTTTTGCTAATTTCTATTTCAATAGGTTATGTGTATGAAACGTTTGGATTTCCCTTTTGTTCCTAATTAACCAACAAAGAATACGATTCTAAAAGGAAAGTTTGAATGCGTCATCTAAACTTTAGTGTTTTATACATGACATACTAATCTGTTTTATTCTGAAGTTTCAATATTTTTCTTTTCTTTTTCATACCAGTGGTTAAATTGCCTCAGAATATTCAAATCTGTTTGATTGTTATCCATATCAGGGAATTTTACGGCTTCCTTTTCAATTTCCTCTCGAAATTCATTATTTACCTTTTCATAAATATATTCTTTATCAAATAATTTAGTAAAGAAATCATAATGGTCTTTAGAGAAACTAGATTTATAGGGTACTGGGTGACTACTACTCGCCATTACTGGTGTAAAAGCTCTTAAAAGGTCAAGAACCTTTTTCGGGGTTGCATCTAAAGTCTTTTTTATATAGGCCTCAAATTCATTTTGATTTATTTCTTTCCAAACTGAGAGTAGATATTGGTTATTCTCGGGAAATTGTTCAAATATAGGCTTGTCTTTAGATTCGCTTAGTGCTCTGTCAATTAGTTGTTTTGCTAGATTTTGATACTGCTCTATAGAAAAAATTTTTTCTTCAAGTGTTTCTCCTGTTCTTAGCCAGTTGTTTATTTCATAAGCAAAACTGAAGGGATTTGCTCTTTTCATTAAACTTTTAGCAAGTTCAAAACATTCAAGTGTATTGTTATGTTTTTTTATAAGTTGATAAATGAAAATTGCAGCTTGGGATATTGGCCTTTCAAAACCAAAACTAAAGACATTGTAATCTTCTTTGAACATATCTCCTGACAAAGCAATACTTAAAGCTAGTTTTTTTGAAATTTCCCAATCAAAATCGGTTTCTCTACTACGCAGTTTATATAAAAAATTATCAATAGAACTTGATTCTATTAAACCCTTAAATTTCTCAATTATCTCCCCTTCGGTTACATTTGTTATTGAAGCAATAAAAGAGTCAAATAGTACGTCAGAAATTTCCCCTTTTAACACGGTATATGAGAAATATCTATTAAAATATTCAGGAGATACTATTCTTTTATTTTTAAACCATTCTTCGTCTCCTTTTTGCCTATAGGTATTTCTGAACGCTTCATCCAATCTTGGAAAAAGTTCAGATAATAATGATTTAACAGATTCTTTTTCTCTTTTTGATAATCCTTTACCTAATTCCTCAAGAAAGTTAACTAATTCTTGTTTTTTCGTTTCGATGTTCCCATGTCCATCAGAATATGAATGAGCGCTATATGATGAAAGAAAATAATGCGAATTTTTTTTTACGAATTCATAATGTGATGGATAAAAAATTTTTAGAGCTTCAATCAGCATTAAATCAACAAGATTTACCTCCCCATTTAATAGTGGAAATGAAAACGAAAGAGTATTGCTATAGCGAACAGCCAATCTGGGAGTTCTTAAGCGAATTAATACGTTTTCCACAAACTCTGAGACGAATCGTCGAACATCTTTTTCATTTAACTTGATATTGTTTTCATTAATTGCGTTATCAACCAATTCAAAACAATATTGTTTAAGAGCCGCTGGTTGTGCAACAGGCATTTTTAATGGAACTTGAATGATTTTTTCTAGAAAATTAAACCCAGCCTCTTTATCACCGTCTCCAAAGCGCTCTCCTATTGCAGATGCCACCATTTCTTGGTCAAATGAAAGAATGTAAAAGGTGTTTGAAAAATCTGCGGTTAACTTGACCAACCTAAATATTGAATGAATTTCCTGTTTATCAAGTCTGTCAATATCGTCTATAAAAACAACAATCTTTTTCATGCTTTCAACGAGTAACTCTTCAAATCTTTTTTTCAATGTTTCAATATCAACATTTGAAAGAGCTTTCCCAATAGACTCAGCGGCTTCTCCTGCTCCGAATATTGAGACGATTTTTCCATATTTTTCAATTAATTCACCTATAGTCTCTTTGTTGGATTTCAAGGGTTCTTTATTTTTATGCCATTTCCTTTTAGCGTTCGATATTATTTTTGAAATGAAATTAGTTTTTGAACTCTCGTCCTCCGGAAATGAAGCTTTTACTCTAGTTGCTAGGGTGTTAAAAAAGGAAACTAATAGTGATGCCTCATCTGTAAATCGCCATGGATTAAAACGAATCGGAATAATTGTATCATCAGTTTTAAGTTCCTCTTCAATAAAATTAATTACAGAGGTTTTTCCTTCACCCCATGCTCCATAAATCCCAATTACAACAGAATCATTACTTTTTGAACTAATAATTCTGTGTGCAATTCTACTTGAAAAGTTATATCGTTGAAATCTATCTTCTTCTTTCTGGGTTACTGGTTTGTCTGATGAAATACTCTGTTGCATGTAAGTGACTTTTTTATAGTTTACAACTGGTTTTTTATTAGTAGATTGCATATGGGCTTTATCAGCTTAAACCGCCTTCTCTTTTCCGCTAAAGACCTTTTGTAGTTGGGTAACCACATTCTCCTTAAGAATAGGCTTTGAAACAAAGCCATTGAATCCATGTGCTGCTATTCTGGCCATATCCTGTTCCATGGCAAAGGCTGTTT
>DHVO01000013.1 GCA_002412705.1 Bacteroidales bacterium UBA5206
TAAGCCTAAGAAGCAGTGATGGGGGTTAGTGTTTAGGGTTTAGTGTTTAGTTTTTAGTACCAGAATCTTAAATTTTGAACCCGTCTAAGATCGAGACAAACCTTTTCTTTCTTTTACGATTCACAATTCACAATTTACGATTCACGATAGATCTTTCTCCTTCATCTTTTAACGTTTCACTTTTAACTATACAAATGCAATCCCTAATTCTAGCCGCAGGTCTTGGTACCCGATTAAAACCGTTAACCGATAGCCGCCCAAAGGCGCTTGTTGAGGTTGGTGGCAAAACTCTTCTTGAGCACCAAATTGTTCGCCTACGCGAGCATGGTTTTACCCGTATAGTGGTTAACGTGCACCATTTTGCTCAGCAGGTTAAGGATTTTCTGGCATCGAATGATTTTGGGGTTGATATCGCCATTTCCGACGAGACCAACCTACTTCTAGATACTGGTGGTGGCATTCTCCATGCGCAGCATTTGCTTGCCGATGAGCCATTCCTTGTTCAGAACGTTGATATTTTTACCAGTATAAATCCACGGGAGATGCTGGAGTTTCACACTAACGGCAATGCAATGGCAACGCTTGCTGTGAGTAAGCGCTTGTCGTCCAGAGCGCTTCTGTTTAACCCAACAATGCAGCTATGCGGCTGGCGCAACAGCAAAACGGGAGAGGTAAAGCTACCCCTAGGCGAGGTTCCCAACCTAACCGATTATGCTTTTAGTGGAGTACATGTTGTTAGTCCACAGTTTTTTAAAGAGGTTAAGCTTACTGTTGCCTTCTCTGTAATTGATGCCTACCTACAGCTCTGTAAGGAGCATACAATAAGCGGCTACCTACCCCAAAATGGATTTGTGCTAGATGTGGGAAAACCAGAAAGCCTAGCAAAAGCGGAGGCGTTTTTGGCAGAGAGTGGGGGATAGTATTTATACCTTAGTTAGGGCTCATTAAAAAAAGGAATGGACATATTCTCATAAACTGACATCTAAAGAATGAAATACAAACTTTTCATATTCCAGCTTGCCTTCGCTTTTATATCATTGAATTATAGCTGTTCGGAAACAGAAAAACGAACAACATCAAATTTGAATTATTCGTTAGATTCATCAACCCATATAAGCCAATACGACCAGAATGAGACGAACGTAAAACCTGAAGTTGATTTTGACATTGAAAAGTTTGTGAAACTTACTGACTCGCTTTTGACAACTTTAAAAGGACAAAAAATAAACTTTAGACTTCTATCCGATACAGTTAAAGAATCAAAACTCACACGTGCAGACTACTACTTAGTACCGGAAAGCGGAAATAAAATTTGGCAATTCAGATTTTCAATCTACACTTTTTCAGACACCATTAAACTCAATGATACTTTTGAAAAAATCAGACTAGAGGCAACTGACATTGAGACTGGAGACGAAACGCCAGCTCTTTCATACACAAATGACAATGTTTATAAAACTATAAATCAAATAATTTGGCTAAATACTGGGTGTCATTATTCATTTCGAAATCACTTGAAACTAAAAACCTTTCTCTTACGGACTATTCAATTGAGTACAATTACAGACTCAATTATTTGTGAATGCGGACAGTCTGGATTTGGAAGATATGGTTCTCCAATAGTTTCAGAAGTTGAATAAGAAATGTAATTCGAATATAATGATTAATGAGCCCTAATGTCATGTATAAAACATTGATAGCTATGTGGTTACTTGAAATAATCTGCCCCGCATCAGAGTTTGTGTCGGCAGGCAGTGACGAAGCCCGCAATCCCCAACATTTCATACACGCCGCAGTTACATCAACCCAAAGTTTCTCTCACTTAACTCTTCCCTTCCGGATCCAGCCTAAGAATCGTATCCTCAAGCATCTTCTTGTCGAGGTGGGTGTAAATCTCGGTGGTGAGAATAGATTCGTGCCCAAGCATCTCCTGCACGGCTCGTAAATCGGCTCCGCCCGATACTAAATCGGTGGCAAAGGAGTGTCTAAAGGTGTGCGGACTAATATTCTTTTGTATTCCTGCCTTGGCAGCCAACTTTTTAATGATGTTAAATACCATTTCGCGGGTAAGCTTTTGTCCCCTGCGGCTTAGGAATATTATGTTTTCGGCCGATTTGTCTATGGCCTTAAGCTTATGCCTAAAGGGAATGTAAAGGTCAATCTCCTTAATGGCGCGTGCGCTAATGGGAACTAGCCGCTCCTTATCGCCTTTACCAATAACCTTAATAAAACCCTCCTCGCGGTAAATATCGGTTAGCTTCAGGTTTATCAGTTCCGATACGCGCAACCCACAGCTGTAAAGGGTTTCAAGCATCGCTTTGTTTCTGTGCCCATCGGGTTTGCTGAGGTCTATTTCGGCCTGCATCTGGTCAATCTCCTCGCTACTTAGCACTTCGGGGAGGTTTCGGCCAATTTTGGGGCCTTCAACTAGGTGCGTGGGGTCATCGTCAATAACCTCTTCAAGCATAAGGTACTTGTAAAATCCCCTTACACCAGAAAGGATGCGGGCTTGCGAGCGCTTATTTAACCCGCTGTTGCTTATAGACTCAAGAAAATCGCGAATGTTCTGTGTGGTCATGCTCTCTGGTTCAACGCCAATGCTCTCACCGTACTCCATAAGCTTGTTCACATCGCGCTTGTAGGCTGCAACGGAATTGTCCGATAGGGATTTCTCTATCCTAATAAAATTGATGTAATCAGTTATTGCAGCAGACCAACCCATGGAGTAAGATAAAGGTAATACGTTAAACGATTTGGTAGCAGGTTCTTTGCTTTCGCATTCGGGTGCTATGCTAACTGCATCAAATTAAAAAAGAACCAGCGTAACACCGCCGCAAATATAACTCGTTTGCGGACATTTTAGCCTAAAAATACAATCACAATAGAGGGCGTATTGCTAAAGGGTCTATCTTTGGGTATAATTTTAAACCCCACAAAGCAAGCGTATGTTAAAGAAAACCAAAATTGTAGCAACAATCTCCGATGCTCGTTGCGATGTAGAGTTTATTCGTCAGCTCTTTGATGCTGGAATGAACGTTGTTCGGTTAAACACCGCGCACCAAAATCTAGATCAGGCAAAGAAGGTAATTAATAACGTACGTGCAGTATCAGAACGTATCGCCATTCTTATTGATACCAAGGGACCCGAAATTAGAACCTCATCAAACGGTGTTGCCTTTAAGGTAACCGAGGGAACCCAGGTGCTAGTAAAGGGGAATCCAAGTGGTGAGTCCTGCGAGGGATGCTTGTACGTATCGTACGAGGGTATTGTGAACGAGGTTCCTGTGGGCTCATCGCTACTTATTGACGATGGCGATATTGANNAAGAACCGCAAAAGCGTAAATATTCCTAATGTAAGGATAAACCTTCCGTCGGTATCCGATAAGGATAGGCAGTTTGTAAAGTTTGCTATTGATAATAAGGTTGATTTTATTGCCCACTCATTTGTGCGTAACAGCAACGATGTAAAGGAGATTAAGGCTCTAATTGATGAGCACAATAGCCCTATTAAGATTGTTGCAAAAATAGAGAATCAGGAAGGGGTTGATAATATTGATGAGATTCTGGACCATACCTACGGCATTATGGTTGCTCGCGGCGATTTGGGTATTGAGATTCCAGCCGAGCGTATTCCGGTTATCCAACGCAAGATTGTAAAGAAGTGCATTGAGGCCAAAAAGCCCGTAATCATTGCTACCCAAATGCTCCATACCATGATAGAGAACCCTAGGCCCACCCGTGCCGAGGTTAGCGACATTGCCAATGCAATCTATCAGCGTACCGATGCTATAATGCTTAGCGGCGAAACGGCCTACGGCCAGTATCCACTGGAGAGCGTTCAGCTTATGACCCGCGTTGCACAGGAGATTGAGCGTGTTCTGGATCCGGATGTAAATACCAATATTGTGCGAATTAACAATGAGATAACTGCTACTCTGGCTCGTTCGGCCGTAAGAGCCTGCACCTCGTTACCCATTAAGGCCATTGTTGTTGATAGCTTAACTGGGCGCACGGGTAGGTACTTAGCCGCATTTAGGGGTAAGATTCCTGTTTACGCCATGTGCTACCGCGAGAATGTGATGCGCGAGTTGGCCCTGTCGTATGGTGTTCTGGCTGAGTACATGGAACCACGCGATTCCCGCGATGGATTCCTATCGCACACAATTACCCACATGGTTTCGCAAGGTCGCATTACCCTTGATGACATGGTGCTGGTAATTGGTGGTAGTTTTGGCCCAAGCAATGGCGCTTCCTTTATGGAGATTAGCAAGGCTAGCGCTTTGGTGGTGAATAAGTAGTTGTAGGAAGATATGACAGTCGCGAATTTATATCTTGATATTGCGAAAGAAGATCTAAATGCATCTCGAATTTTGTTGAATAATCAATGCTATTCTCAAGCACTTTTTTACACAGAACAGTCTGTGGAAAAAATTTGTAAATACATAATTATCAAAGATGACATTATAGATGAAAGTAAATTGAAAAAAGAAGTGAGGCATAATTCGACAAAAATATTTGATATTTTAATTAAATATATTTTAGAGAAAAGAACTTCAGAACAATGTTTTAATGATACAAACATTGAATCTTTTTATGAAAACATTAAAGAGAGTAAAGAGTATTTTGTAAAACTTAGAAATGATAGTAAGTTAAAAGAAATAGGAGAAGAGAAGTTAGATGAATATGATCGAGAGTTATATTTTTATTCGAAATTGAACAAAAACCTAAACACTGAATATGATTTTATGATTAATCAACCAGCAGAAGGTTTTCTTGAATTATTGAAAAAGATGAACTTGCTAGACAATGAGACTTTAACGGAAGTTGAATCAAGGTTAAATAATCCAGCAGAGAAGGACAGTTATTTGAATTTGATAAATAACATAATTAAAGATTTACCTAAATATCAAAATTTATTAATGGCTGTTATTACTTTGGCTACGATATTTTCGAATCATTGGGAGTCGACGAGATATCCATCTCAAATTGAAAAACTAAAACCAAGTGATTTGTATAATCAAGAAAAACCGCTTATTAAAAGGCTTGGGAATTTTCATAGACACATAGAAAATACAATAAATGAATTGGAAACGTTGAATATATAGTTTTGTCACTAGTTCAGGTAGCACTTTTGCTTTACTAACCCCAAACACTAAGCTATTTCAATGTCTAGATTTGCTCTGCTACTCCTTTTTTTAGCAACAACATGTACCCAAGTGTTCTCCCAGCGTATGCCGGAGCACTGGCATAGGTCGGTTGCCGCGTTTGAGAATGGCGAGCATAACCTTGCATTGGTTTATGTTGATTCTTGTCTTTCCAAGCGGCAAACCAACCCCGATTTCCTTTTGCTCAAAGGGCAAATTCTTTTTGCGACGGATAGCATAGACGCATCGTGGCAACTCTTTGCAAAAGCCGATGAGAACCGTAAGGGATTTGGTGCTTTGTGGCTAGCTAAGGTTGAGGCAATAAAGGGCAATGCCGTTACTGCCACCGCTTTTCTGGAGCAGCACCTTTTATCGGCTTATAGAATAAGCGAGAGTGCCATTGTAACCGATAAGGCTTTTGCTCCAATACTTGGCTCGGCTGAGTGGAAAACGCTTTGGCTAACCGATTGGTACAATAGCGCAGAGCGAACCGAATTTGAAGCCAGTTACCATATTGGCAAGGGTGAGTATGACCTTGCGCTTGATTTGCTTAACGAACGGCTTGCCCGAAAGAGCAAGCGCAGCTCCTACTTGGCACTCAGGGCACAGGCCTATTTGGGATTGCAGAGCTACAAAGCTGCTGCTGCCGATATAGAAGCTGCCATTCGCAAAAGCCGAAAAAGACATGAGTATAGGGCGTTATCGGCACAAATACTGCTAGCGCAGGGAAAGGGAAGGCAGGCTATGGAGCAGGCAGAAAAGGCTTTGGAGCTATCGGGAGGCGATCCTAAATACCTTGTTGTTAGGGCAGAGGCAAAGTTGCTACTAGGCGATAAAGAGGGTGCATATTCCGATTTTCAAACCTACCTGACCTATTACCCAAAAGATTTTGGTGTACTTTATAGCTATGCAACGGTTGCCTTTGAGGTGCAGGCATATGTTAGCGCATTAAAGAGCATAAACCCATTAATAGCGCTGCAACCCCGAAATTCCGATTATTTAACCCTTAGAGGATTGTGCTACCAAAGGATTGGCAACGCTAAGCTAGCCATTGAGGATTTCTCACGGGTTCTTTCCATTCGTCCGCTAAGCGCAGAGGTGTTAGTTAATCGAGCCAATGCCTACAGTTCTATTGGGGAAAAAGAGAAAGCCTGTTCCGACTTGAAACAGGCTTCCGAATTAGGTCTATTCAAAGCTCAGGAGCTTTTCTATAATAGATGCAGGCGGTGAGGTTGTTTAGTTTGGTTACATGTTACGAGTTACCGTGGAAGAGTTTTAGTGTGTGGTGTTTAGTGTTTTGTTAGTCTAAAATCTCTCATCTAACGTCTAACATCTTTCTCTTTTAACCTTTAACCTTTAACCTTTTACATCTAAAGATTTACTCCTTAAAAACTCTTTTCAGCTTGGCCTCAATCTGTTTTGCGTTGGATGGTTTGGATATCACCTGCAGCTTATCGTTAAGCATATAGAACTTAGGGGTTTCATCAACATGGTAAATCTTGAGTAGCTTGCTGTTGCCATCATCGGGTTCAATGGCGTTTATCCAATGGGCATTGTGCTCCTTTATCACCTTTTCCCAAAGGCTTCGCTCTTCGTCAATGTTTATAGCAATAACCTCAAAGCCCTTGTCCTTGTACTTTTCGTAAACTTTTACAACCAATGGAAGTTCCTCTATGCAATGGGGGCACCACGACGACCAGAACATTATTAGCTTGTACTTTGCACTTACCTTCGATAGCTTAAGTCTGTCCCCTTTCAATGATTGGAACTTAAAATTGGGAGCTGTATCGCCAACCCACAATCCATCGGCAGTTCTTTCCATAGGTGTTATCTCTGGAAAGTTCACCCCATTCAAATAGTGTTCGGTTTGCAGGTAGCCAGAATCATAAAACCCATCTTTTAGGGATTCTCTAAACGTTGTGGCCACTTCATGGCTTATGTCCTTATTAAAAAGTGCGGCTATACCTGCAATAAAGGCGCTGTCCTGTTGCTCTTTATCCAGCTCATCGTTCATTAAAAGCTCTGCATATCCCCATAATCGGGAAAGGAGGCTAGCAGTTGAAGTTAGCCTATTGTCGGTTAAATCGATATTATCCCACCACTGTTGTAGCTTGGTTGCTTTGGCTTGGGAATTATCTAGAATTGGAGGGGTAACTGGTGTTACATCAAGAAAAATAAGCTTTGAAGCAAGTAAGCTTCTGTTGGCCGATGCTAGTGTTTTAACCTCTTCGGCATAGGTGTTTTCAACCCTATACTTTTCGGCTGAGAGGACTGAGTGAAACATGCTACCCTCCGAGTAAAAATCCAGTAGTGAGTTAATGTGCCATGTTTGCTGCTTGTAGCGCTTTTTCTGTTTCACAAAAGCTTGGAATACCTTGTTCTCCTCCGATTCTATTACCTTTAGGCTATCTTCGGGTGCAAAAACAACTGTTTTAACCTTTACGGAGGGTTCATTGGCAATAAGAATATCGAATGCGGCATTTTTACCTACAACTACTTTGTAAACGCCCTCTTGGTGGTATTGTGGTAGGCTAAAAAAGAACTCACCTTGTGATTTTTGCCAAGTAGAATCAACAAAAACGGTTTTTTCTCCATGGTAAATGTAAAGTTTGGCCAGAGGGGAGAAGCTCTGCTCCACAGTGATATGAATATTTGTTTGGGCCAATAGGCTATGTGATGCCCAGGTAAGTATTAGCAGGAGTATGGATGCTTTAGTTTTCATATACGGATTTTTTACTTTTCAAGGTATTTCCAAATCTTATCTTTTAGTTCCAGCGGATTAAACGGTTTAAGCACATAATCGTTCATTCCTATGTCGAAAAGTTTTTTTTGCACATCTTGCATTGCCGATGCAGTTAGGGCTACAATAGGCGTTTTGCGGCGCTTGTTATCGGTTAAGCCGCGTATTTTTTCTGTTGCCACATAGCCATCCATAACGGGCATTTCCAAATCCATTAGAATAAGGTCGTAGGTTGATTTGCTGTGTAAATCCAGGGCAACTTGTCCGTTCTCGGCATGGTCCACTTTTAATCCCCACTTGGTTAGGAACTTTTCGGCAATAATCTTATTTATCTCATTATCCTCAACTAGAAGTATTCGGTGTGCTTTGGAAAAATCCTTGGCTACGTTCTGTGCTTCGGGTTTTGTTTCGTTCAGCGTGTCGTGCTTCACCTTAAAGGTAAGGCTAAAAAAGAACTTGCTACCAGCATTGGGCTGACTCTCAACCTGTATGCTGCCGCCTTGCAGCATAACTAATCTTTGCGAAATGGCTAAGCCGAGGCCTGTTCCTCCAAATTTCCTGGAGGTATCGCGGTGTGCCTGCGTAAACTCCTGGAATATGTAGCTCTGGCGTTCTTTGGAAATTCCTATTCCTGTATCGGTAACCGAGAAGTAGATAGTTGCGGTTGATTTTGTTCTTTTCACCAGTTTCAAGCGGAGGGCTACCTCTCCTGAATCGGTGAACTTTATGGCGTTACCAATAAGGTTGGTTATAACTTGGTTAAGCCTAACTCTGTCGCCAACAATAAGGTTTGGCACATCGGGTTCAATCTCGGCACGTACACCAATACCTTTTTGCGTAGCAATGCTCCTAAAGCTATTAATAAGGTTTACGGCCAGTTGTTTAACGTTAAACTCCTCCTTTATTAGCTCCACCTTTCCTGCTTCAATTTTGCTAAAGTCAAGGATATCGTTTAAAAGGGTAAGTAGATTCTCGGCCGAGAACTTTAGGGTACGTAGATTCTCTGTCTGCTCTGGCTTGGGCTCTTCCTGTAGCAGTATGTTGGCCATTCCAATAACCGCATTCATTGGCGTTCTAATCTCGTGGCTCATGGTGGACAGGAACTGCTCCTTTGTTTTACTTGCCTCCTCGGCTTGTTCCTTTGCCCTAATAAGCTCAATTTCTTGCTGCTTGCGGTCGGTAATGTCAACCATCACACCCATATATCGCGATAGCTTCCCGTTGCTAAAAATGGCATTTATGTGGGTTAGGGCAGGGAATAACCTGCCGTTGCTACACTTGGCGTCGAGTTCCATGATGGGCAAGTCACTTTGCCCTTTGCATACCGAGAGCGTGGTAACCAGCTTCTTCTTGTGTGCTGTATCAAATAGTTCCTCTATTTTTATGCCTTCGGTTAGCTGTTTTTGGTTGTATCCTAGATATTTAAGAAGGTAGTTGTTGGCAAAAGTAATGTTGCGTCCAGCATTGGCCTCAAATACCATTTCGGGTAACAGCTCCGATAGCTGGCGAAAACGCTGCTCCGATACCTTTATTGTGTCCTCGGCCAGCTTGCGTTCGTAACCAGATGATATGATATAGCAAACGCTCTGTAGCAGTTCCTTGTCGCCATCGGTTATTGTTTTGCTATATGAGTCGAATGTGAAGCCGATAAACCCAAATCGGTGGTTCCCCCCAATTAGTGGGTAGATGTAGCTGCTTTCATTGGTTTCTGTGTTGGAGCTAAGCTTAAGTAGATTCTGAAGCAGGGTATTGTTGTGGTGCGAGAAGAGTCCAGTGGGTTCAACCCCTTTGCTTGATGTGGGGTAGGTAACCACTTTGGGGAGCTTTAGTGTTTTTTTACTCCTGTTCCATTCAACCTTAAGCTTGGTAGATATGCCACCAAGGAGATCCTCGTATAGAAATACACTTTTTATTCCAGTGTATGTTCCAATAAGGTTAAGGGTTTGCGATATTTTCTCCTGAAAGTTGGATAGGCTATTAAAGGTGTACGATATATCGGATATGATTTTTTGCCGCTCTAGGCTTCGGGCAATGTGGTACTCTGCTAGCTTGCGTTGGGTAATATCGCTCATCACAACCAGCATACACTCGGTGTCCCTTATGTTAACAGTTTCCGCAGAGAATAGGCATGTTATTGGATCTTTCCCTTTGGGGTTAATCTTTACCTCTATGTCGGTTAGCTTCCCTTTGTTTCTTACCTCCTTAATAAGAGCCTCTCTGTCCCCAATGTTCTCGAATATTCCCAAATCGGCCGATGTTTTACCAATAATATCGGAGTACTGAAGCCCTGTTGCATTAGTAAATGCTTCGTTAACATCAATGTATAAGCCCTGATCTAGGGTGCTTATGGTCATCATAACGGAGCTTGACTGAAAAGCTTTAGAGAACTTCTCTTCCGATAGCCGCACTTCCCTTTCGGCCTCAATGCGTTCCGATATATCCTGCGAAATGGCGTAAACAACGTTTTGGTTACTCCACTTTCCTTTAACAAACCGTATCTCAACGGGTATATACCTTTTTTTTGATGTGGATATAGATGTGGTAATGGTTTCTCTTGAGCCCTCAAAGGCCATTTTTATTAGCTGGTTAACCAGTGGGCGGTCTTTATCGTGGCATAGTGAGTGGAACGATTTTAGCATCATCTCATGCTCCAGAAATCCAAGCCTGCTAATAACTGAGTTGTTGGCATGTATTATATTCCCGTTAGGGTTTAAAATACATATTAGATCCTCAAGGTTGTTAACAAGGGTTCTAAAGTTTTGCTCCTCCTCGGTAAGCTTCTCTTCGGCTTCTTTTTGCGATGTGATATCGTAGCAGGAGTCTAAAAGGGCGGGTTTGCCGTTCCACTCTATTACCGATACGTTGGACTTTAGCCAGCGGGTTTCCCCTTCAAAGGTAGATATTCTAAAGGTGTAGGAGTTCGATCGCTTTTGTGTTATTTCGGCAAAGCTGTTTTGGAACAGTAACCTTATGAGCTTACGATCCTTGGGGTGTACCAAATCTAAATAGTTGAGCTGCGCTATTGCCGAGGGCGAATAGCCAAACAGAGACGAGAACTGCTTATTCTGGTAAACAACCTTAAAATCTTGAATTACGCAGATTCCTCCAACGTTCTTCTCAATTAGGCTTTTATGCGCAAGGAGCTCGTTTTTTAATCGTTCATTCTCTGCTTTTAAGCGGATAATCTCTTCGGTAGAATCCATTTACTGCACGCGCAACTTTTAATTCGAACTAGAGCTAAAAGTATGAAAAAAATGGCAATAAGCAAGTGGTTATAGGCCATGGCCCCTTAACTCTAAGCAGGGTAAATTGCANNGATTTGCGGATTGGCATTCGAATTGAAATATGCTTACCGGAACCAGTTAAGTAGGTTTCTAAAAATTGTGGATGTTTAACTAAAATATTTGGAGGATTAAGCCATGTTACCAACAATTAAACGTAAATCGATGTTTCCAACCTTTGCCGATGAGCTTTTCAGCGATTTCTTTAACCCACGCTTTTTCGATGGGCTTGAGAAGGGAACAATGCCAGCAGTAAATGTTTACGAAGGCAAGGATGAGTTTACCATTGAGGTTGCTGCTCCTGGTTTAGAAAAGAAGGATTTCCAAATCAACCTAAACAACAATGTTTTGGAGATTTCTAGCAGCAAAGAGGCAAAGAGCGAGTACAAGGAGGAGAATGTTATGCGTCGTGAGTTTAGCTACACCTCGTTTAAGCGCTCGTTTACTCTTCCCGATTCGGCTAATACCGAGGGAATTAAAGCAACCTACAAGGATGGAATTCTTGATGTTAAAATCCCTAAAAGGGACGAGGCTAAAGAGAAGCCAAGTAGGCAAATAGCCATCTCATAACAGGTATAGCAACTAAAAAAGGCGAGTGGGGTTACTTCCCGCTCGCCTTTTTACTTTGAGCCAGTTTCTCGGCAGCCTTTTTTAGCTTTGGATACTCCTTGCACAGCTCCTTTATACCGCATGCCTCGCAGTTGGGTTTGCGGGCAATGCAAACGTATCGTCCGTGAAGAATTAGCCAGTGATGCGCTATGGGCAGCAGTTCCTGCGGTATATACTCAACCAGCTGCTTCTCTGTTTCCAGTGGTGTTTTTGCGTTTTGTGTTAACCCAATGCGTCTCGATACCCTAAAAACATGCGTATCTACCGCCAGTGCTGGAGCGTTAAAGGCAACCGATGCCACTACATTGGCAGTTTTGCGTCCTACACCTGGGAGCTTTTGCAAATCGTCAACCGATTGGGGTACTACGCCATTAAACTCTTCGACCAACTTTTTTGCCATGCCTAATATATTCTTAGCCTTGTTGTTGGGGTAGGAGCACGATTTTATAAGTTCAAAAATATCCTCAACGGTTGCATTGGCAAGAACATCAGGAGTTGGGAATTTTTTAAAAAAGGCAGGAGTAAGCATGTTTACTCTTTTATCGGTGCACTGTGCCGATAGTATGGTGGCAACAATTAGCTCGTAGGGTGATGTGTGGTCAAGCTCTGTTTCGGCAACAGGCATGTTCTCCTTAAAGTAGGCAATAACCTTCTCAAATCGCTCTTTGCGTTGCATGGTAGTTGGTTAAGTGGAAGTGATTTTTAGCTATGGCTTAATAGCAATCCTATTTAGCTTATTATTGTTGCAACAATTTTTCTGTTGCCCCCTCTATGCCTAAACTCACAAAGGTAAATGCCTTGCCATGTGCCCAGTGCTAATCGACCGTTGCTAATGGGAATGGTTACGGAAAAGCCAGTTAGTGTGGCTTTTATGTGTGCGGGCATATCGTCCATTCCCTCAGCAGTATGGTTAAACCAAGGGGTGCCTTCGGGCACAAGCTTGTTAAAGAACGTGTTAAGATCCGTTCTAACATCGGGGTCGGCATTCTCATTTATGGTTAATCCTGCCGATGTATGCTTAATAAACAGCGTTAGCTGCCCCACCTGGGGCAGTGGCGGTAGCTGGTGCAAAATTTCATCGGTAATAAGATGGAAACCTTGTTTGTGCTCCTCTAATACTATATCAACTTGTGTTACCATATCCTAAATAAGTGGGCGAACCTTTTGGTGAACAAAATCAAAGCAGAAGTTCTCAATCTCGTCGCGTAGGTCGGCATAAGCCTTTTTGTGCTCATTCTCGGGTAGGTTTAGTTTGCTAACATCAGGAAACCCAAAAAAGAACATTTCTGGTGAACCGTTAAATGTTGGAAGCTGCTTGGCTATGTCGTCGCTAAGGCAAATAACGTAGTCAAACTCCTCGCTTGTAAAGGACTTAATGCTTTTGGGTTGATACCTAGATATGTCTATAATGGCCTCCGACATGGCATTTGCCGCCTCCAGATCCAACGGTTCTGGCCATAATCCTGCACTGCTTACGGTGCAATGCCCTTTCCCGTAGTAATTTAACCAGCCTTCGGCCATTTGGGAGCGGCACGCATTATTGTTCGATATTACTAGTATTCGTTTCATTACAATGGTTTTTATGTCTAGGTAGCTCTCTTAATCCGATTGAAAAATAAGGTAACTCTAGCTATTAGGCAACAGGAACAACCTATTTTTTAGCAACAATTCATATCTTGGCACAATTATTTTCCAAGGTAACAGTTTATCAAGCATCAAGTTTAATTATCAACCCCTACATAGCAAATGTTTTTACGTTACTTTTTTTCGCTATTTCTACTACAGGTTCTCTTTGTGGGGAACATTATGGGTCAAAGTAAAGGTGTTATTAAGGGGGCTGTGGCCGACTCATCGGGAAAGGCCATTGAGCTGGCAAATGTGGTTGTGGCAAATACTGTAACGGGCGTAACCACTACTGCCGATGGGCGGTTTTTCCTTGAGCTAGAGCCTGGTGAGCATTTACTGGTAGTATCGTGTGTGGGCTACGAGCGTAAAGAGCAGCGGGTTAGGGTTGCTGCAGGTTCTACTGTGGAGGTTAGCTTTATTTTGGAATCGCAAAATCAGCAAATTAATGAGGTTACCGTAACTGGCGAGCAACGGGTTTTTAGCAGCATTGAACGTATCAACATAAAGGATTTTGGTGTGGTGCCCAACGTATCGGGCAATTTTGAGTCCATACTTAAGTCTATGCCTGGCGTATCGTCGTCAAATGAGCTCAGCTCTCAGTACTCGGTTAGAGGTGGTAACTTTGACGAAAACTTGGTGTACGTAAACGATGTTGAGATATACCGCCCTTTCCTTGTTCGCTCTGGGCAGCAGGAGGGCATTAGCTTTATAAATCCCGATATGGTTTCGGGGGTAGAGTTCTCGGCTGGAGGGTTTGCCGCGGAGTATGGCGACAAGATGTCGTCGGTTCTAAACATAAGGTACAGGCGCCCACAGGAAATTGCATCTAGCGTTAGCTTTAGCCTACTTGGCGCAAATGTATTTACCGAGGGGGCTACCAAATCGGGAAAGCTAAGTTGGTTGGCTGGCTACAGGTACAAAACCAACCAGTATCTTCTAGGAACGCTTGATGAGAAGGGGGAGTACCGTCCCAGCTTCTCCGATTTTCAAACCAATATTACCTATAAGATAACTCCAAGGCTAACCGTGGCCTTTTTGGGCAACTACTCATTAAACAGCTACAAGTTTGTTCCCACGGTTAGGGAAACCCGTTTTGGTACGTTTCAGAATGCTTTGCAGCTAAAAGTTTACTACGAGGGACAAGAGGTTAACCGTTTTGAATCCTCGCAGGGTGCCCTTTCCTTTGAGTATCGCCCATTGGATGCGTTAACGCTAAAGGTAATTGCTAGCGGTTTTACCACTTTGGAGAGCGAAACGTTTGATGTGCTTGGGCAATACCTCTTAAATGAGCTCGATAATACTTTGGGTTCATCAACCTATGGCGATAGCCTCATAAATGTTGGCATTGGCGGATTCCTAAATCACGCCCGAAACTACTTAACGGCCAATGTGGGAACTGTGGAGCATCTGGGCTCGTTTATTACCGATGGGAACGCACTAAAATGGGGCATTGGCTACCGATTTGAGCAAATAGACGATGAGCTTAGCGAGTGGGAGCTAATAGACTCATCGGGCTATGCAACGCCCTATAATGGCGAGAACTTGGAACTTAGCTATGCTCTACGAGGAAATAACTCCTTACAATCTACCCGTTTCTTTGGCTTTGTTCAGGAATCTGTTCCTTTTAATATGTGGGATATTGCCTTTACTGCCACAGCAGGGTTGCGATTCTCGCATTGGAGCTACAACAACCAGTTTTTGCTAAGCCCAAGGGCATCCATATCGGCAAAGCCCGAGGGAACAAAGCTAGCGTTTCACCTATCGGGAGGTGCATACAACCAGGCGCCGTTCTATAAGGAGCTGCGTAATAGCTTAGGTAAGCTAAACCCCAATTTGCGAGCGCAAAAATCGGCTCATCTGGTTTTTGGTACCGAGTACCGCTTTAGCGCATGGGATAGGCCGTTCCGCTTATCAACGGAGATGTACTACAAGTGGCTAACCGATATTGTCCCCTATAAGGTAGATAATGTGCGCTTAAGGTATGCTGCCCAGAATCTAGCTCAAGGGTATGCCATGGGGATTGACCTTAAGCTTAATGGTGAGTTTGTACCCGGGGCGGAGTCTTGGGCCAGCGTTTCCGTTATGCGAACCGAAGAGGATATATTAACCGATAGCTATTCTGATGCAAACGGAAATAGCGTTTACCCTGGTTACTACCCACGTCCTACCGATCAGCGTTTAAACATGGCCCTATTTTTTCAGGATTACCTGCCGGGTAACAAAACGTTTAAGGTTCACCTAAGTGGCTACTACGGCACTGGCTTGCCCTTTAATATCCCTAAGCTGGAGAGGTACGATTTGGTATCGCGGATGCCTGCCTATAAGCGCGTAGATATAGGTTTTACCAAAATCCTGAAGGGCGAAAATAGCATAGGATGGTCTAAGCTTACTGGTGCTGAATGGCTAAAGGAGCTATCGGTAAACGTAGAGGTCTTTAATCTGTTGCAAATAAGCAACACAGTTTCCTATTTGTGGGTTGAGACTGTTGGGAATCAATCGGAGCAATCGGGCTTGGTTGCAGTACCTAACTTTTTAACATCGAGAAGAGTGAACTTTAGCTTAACGGCAAAATTTTAACTTCTATCCTCATTTACAGTTCGTAACAACTTGTTGTGCTGCCGTTTATTAATAAATACTTAATAGGATAAAATTTAGAATAATTTGGGATGATCCTGATCGAAACGTTGCAGAACCTTTGAGATTACCGCCTCCCGAAGAAACTTCGACTTATTTTTTATTCTATACCGCTTACAATAAATATCAATAGCCTCCATTTCGCTGGTATTGAATAGCACTTCCTTTCTATGTACCCGTTTTAACTTATCATTATTAAAACCTGGTCGTGTATATGCCGATTTTGCCAAAGCCTACAAAATTTGGATTTTTCACAAAGAAAGCGGTTTGTGAAATACAAAATGATTATTCGTGTGTTAAAGAGATTAACAAATATTAAAAAGTTTTTAACAATTTGATAAATAAATGCACTTAGGGAGCCTCTTAACACCGTGATATTTTGTTAGTTTCCTGTTTTTTACTAATTTTCATCCAATACTATGCTTTTAACTTATGGATACTAATAAAAAGCAACAGGATGTTGGGCTAAATCTCAACACAAATAATAATGGTGATTTTAATATATCTATACTTAACATTAACCGGGCAACTGCAATTGTAGAGCTACGTAGAGCAAAAAGTGCAACGCTAATGGGTGCGTTTTCAATAGTAGAAAACGATGCATTTAAAGCTATTGCCAGCAAATACGCTCTTTGTAGTTGCACATCTAACTTCTGGGATTTTATTGCAAAAAAGTTGAATCAGGCGGTGCTACCCTTGCATACCACTTTTTTTATTAGCGAGTTTGTTTCTTTACATATTGAGTTTTCTTCATTGGGGAATGATAGGTTCATTCTACAATGTGCCGAGGTTACTCAACCCTTAATTGATAAGGAAGTTGTAAGCCATATGAAGTTTGTTACCCTCTTTAGTGAGGGATACTGGATTTGGGATATAGAAAAGGGGATTGTTGAGACCGATAGCATAGTAAAGGAGACGCTTAATAGCTCAGTTTTTGAGTTTGATGGTAAGAATACAGAGCTGTTTTCAATTGTTCACCCCGATGACAGGGAGAAACTTCGCCTATCGATAGAGTCCTTGTTAAACGGAGAGGTGGATAGGTCCGATTTGGAGTTTAGGGTGATGCTTAGGTCTTCCGAATGGCGGTGGCGATTGGGTCGATGGGCTATCTCTAAACGGAACGAACAAGGTAGGCCTGCCGAAATAGTTGGAATTACCCTTGATATTGATGAAAATGTAAGGAACAAAATACTCCTTCGTAAATCGGAGGAGCGGCTGCGTAGGGCGCAAGCCATTGCGCAGATAGGAAGTTGGGAGAGCGACCCTAAGCTTCAGAAGGCCTATTGGTCCGATGAAGTTTATCACATTTTGGGCTTTGAGGTGGGTTCTGTTGTGCCATCCATAAAAACTATCTATAAGTACATTCATGCCGATGATTTTGCTAGGCTCAAGGAGCAAATAACTAGCATTGCAAATTCATTACATACCAACAAGCTAGAATACGATGTTAGGTATAAGGGTATTGATAAGAAACAAAAAATGATACGCTTTACCTTTGAGGCGGTTAGGAACGGCAATGGTACGGTGGAGATGTGGCAGGGCGTAGTACAGGATGTTACTGCGCTACATAAATATGAGAGCAGCTTAAAGCAGGAGCGCGACAACCTAACCAACCTAATAAATAGTATCCCCGCCATTGTATTGGCAACAAACGCTAAGGGCGAAATTGTTTTTTGGAATAGGAGCGGAGAGGTAATTACGGGTTACACCGAGAGCGATGCACAGCAAAGTGCCACTCTATTTGCATCGTTATTTCCCGATAGTACCACTCGCCGCGAGATGAAACGATTCCTGAAGGAGTCGGCCAGCGCCTCAATATCGTGGGAGAACCAAATTACTACGGCAGCGGGCGAACATCGGCATATTTTATGGGCAACTGTAAGCGATTTTGTAAAGATGGACGGCTGGCATGCCATAGCAATGGGGTACGATATTACAACGCGCAAGCAAGCCGAGTCTATGCAGGAGCTTAATAGGAAGAAGCTGGAAGCCCTTTCCGAAACGGCAATAGACTTTGTGGGTATGCCGCTAAATGAGAGTATTTATCACTATGTTGGAACAAGGCTGGAGAAGTTCTTTCCTGTGCCAACTTATATTGTTTTTTCTTTTGATTCCCAGACCGATTTTGTAAGTATTGAAGGTATTTATGGTGTGAGTCCCGATGATTGGAGTAGGGTGCTGAACATTCTTGGGTGGAATCCTATAGGACGACGATTCCCTATACCCCAAAGCTCATTGGAGGCACACCTTAAGGGGAAAATTGTGCGGGTTGAGGCAAATCTGTACGATTTTTCTGATGGCGTTCTTTCGGTGGGTGCATCAAAAGAGCTGGAGCGATTGCTTGATGCGAGCAGAATATTTACCATTGGAATGATTAAGCACGACCATCTTTATGGGGGTGTGGCTGTATTGGCCAATGATGATTGCACTGCAATGGACTTCTCGCTAATGGAGGGGCTTGTTAGCCAAGCCTCTGTGGCGCTTTACCGACAGGAGCTCGAAAATCAGCTTATTGATGCCAAGAATAGAGCAGAGCAGTCGGATAGGCTAAAGTCGGCTTTCCTTGCTAATATGAGCCACGAGATACGTACCCCTATGAACGCCATTCTTGGTTTTTCCCAGTTACTAACCATGCCTAAGCTAAACGATGAGAAGCGCAAGGTTTACACCGAGATAATTAACAACAAAGGGAATATCCTTATTAAGCTTATTAACGATATTATTGATGCTTCTAAAGTAGAGGCTGGTCAGCTAATGGTTGTGCTTAATCCTTTTAACCTAAATAAGATGCTGGCAAATATTAACCTTTTCTACCAAAAGGAAAAGGTATTCCAGAATAGGGAGAATGTAGATATTCGGTTGTCAATACCAAACAAGGAGGGTGCCTTGGAATTTTTATCGGATGAGGGGCGCATAGAGCAGGTATTCACAAATTTAATCTCCAATGCGCTAAAGTTTACCGAGCGCGGCTTCATTGAGTTTGGCTATTTGCTTGATGCATCGCATATAAAGTTTTTTGTAAAGGATACAGGGGTGGGCATTCCCCCCGATATGCATCAGGTTATTTTCGATAGGTTCCGTCAGGTAGATTCCGAGTCCACTAAGAAGTTTGGGGGAACAGGGCTTGGTTTGGCCATATCAAAAGCAATTGTAAACCTTTTGGGTGGTAGCATTTGGGTTGAATCTGAGTCTGGAGTGGGTTCTACCTTCTACTTTACTATACCTTACAACTCAAGTACGCTTCAAAAAACGGAGCAGTTACCCGAAGCTGAGATGGTGGAGGATGTTCTGCCCGATTGGAAAAATAGGGTGGTTCTAATAGCCGAAGATGAGGAGGTTAACTATATTCTGCTTAGTGAGCTGCTAGCTCCTACAGGAGTTACGCTACTATGGGCAAAGGATGGAGCGCAAGCGGTTGAGCTAATTAAGAAACTTAAGCGGGTTGACCTTATTCTAATGGATATTAAGATGCCCGTAATGAATGGTTATGCGGCTACACTAGAGATTAGGCAGGTAAATCCCGATATCCCCATTATTGCTCAAACGGCCTATGCGTTTAGCAACGATAAGCAAAAGGCAGAAGCCGCAGGCTGTAACGATTACATTACCAAACCTATATCGAGTAATGAGCTAATTGCCAAAATGAGTAGATTTATTGGCGATTAGCATCAAAATCAAAAGAGGGTATCCAGAAAATGGATACCCTCTTTTGTATTATGTTTTACGTTTAGTTTACAGGATCGTAACCTAGCGTTTTCCCTTTTTGTGTGGCAGGTATGCCCTTGTCCATCCATTCTGGCATTGGAGCATCCTTGAGGTAGTAATCAAAGAATTGCTGCATTCTAATGGTCCAGTCCACTCTGTTGGCACGGCGAACAAGGTTGTGCGCATCGTCATTGTAGTTAACCATCCAAACTTGCTTGTTCAACCTACGTAGCGCAAGGAAATACTCAATTCCTTGGTACCAGGGGACTGCCTCATCGGCATCATCGTGGCGAATAAGCAGCGGTGTGTTAACCCTAGGAGCAAAGAAAAGTGGTGAGTTCTCAATGTAATGCAGTGGGCGCTCCCACAATGAGGCTCCAATGCGGCTTTGTGTGCGCTCGTACTGGAACATCCTTGATAGTCCGCTTCCCCAGCGAATACCGCCATAGGCACTGGTCATGTTGCTTACAGGAGCACCTGCCGATGCTGCCTTAAACAAATCGGTTTGGGTTACAAGGTAGGCAATTTGGTATCCGCCCCAGCTTTGACCCTGAACGCCTATGCGTTGTACATCGGCAAATCCACGATTAACCATGGCCATAGTTCCTGATATGATGGCATCGTATGCGCTGCGGCCAGGTAAACCCTCGGTGTACTTAATGTCGGGCATAAATACCAAATAATCATTGCTTGTGTAGAATGTTGGGCATATTACAGAGCGCCCAGGTGCTGGAACGTAATGCCTATGTAGGTTATCGGTATGCCTTTCGTAGAAGTAAACCATCATGGGGTACTTCTTGCTTGAGTCAAAATTTTCTGGCTTGTAGAGGAGACCTTGAATGGTGTCTCTATTAAAATCGACCCAGCTAACCAGTTCTACCGATCCCCATAGGTATTTATCCTTTTGTGGGTTGGCATTGCTTAATTTGGTAGGTGAGGCAAAGTCTAGTTTGCTATACCATAAATCGCCATACTCTGTAAACGATTGGCGCGTAAAAATAATTTGCTCTGCGTTACGTGCTTTAGCCTCAAGGTTGTACATGTAGCTACCCTCTGCAAGTTGTATAGGACGTGACTTAAAGTTTGGGTTTAGCTGAGCAAAACCAGCATCTTTTGTTGTATTGTTGAAAGTGGTAAGCAGAAGTGGTTCTTTAGAACTAATGAATTGAGCTTCAGGATCGGTGCGCTCAACACGGTAAGTAATGTTTTTCTCTTTTCCTGCGGTGATGCGTTTAGGTGCATTTTTTCCAGTTGCATCAAGTAGCCATATGTCGTGCTGCTCGTAAGCAAGGAATTGGGTTCCATTCTCTAGCCATCCTGCCATTCCGTATGGAGACGGTTCGCTGGGTACATCGTTTAGCACATCGGAAAAATTAGAACCTTGTAATGTGCAAGTTAAGCATTGGGTTTTACCATCCTTTACGGTGTAGGAGTACCAGTTGCTATCGGATGGTTGGTAAAACGCCATATGGTTTGCTTCGGGTGATAAGATAACGTATCGGCCAGTTCCATTAATAACTAGCTTTTTTTCTCCAGTTTTGATGTTCACAATATAATAATCTGAAGCCGATGGGTAGTCCCATGTCATTGCATACATGTATGGAGTGTCGTCAACCCCAAGTGCGTATAGCGCATCGCCATTATTTACTAGCCTAACCTCATCCATTTTTTTATTGGCAAGCTGGATAACGCTTTTATCTTTAGAGTGGTAAACAGCTAGGAACGATTGCTCCTGAAGCTTTTTAAGCATCACTTTTTGCTGAGTTTGGAGAAGTGTATCGGTGTAGCTCCATAGGTCGAACACTGCTTTCTCGTCGTCGGTAAGCGTATCTTTAGGTTCTTCTACTGGCCTTGGCATGGTAAAAAAGTAGAGCTTGTCGGCTTTCTTTGAGTAGAATGGCGACGTGTAGCTGCTAACCACCCAGTTTGAAGGAATGCCCTTTGTATCGGCAGTAATGGTTTTCTCTGCAGTGTAACTTTTAGGGTTTATGGTGTATAGGTCATAGATTTTTACTTTTCCAGTATCAGCGCTAAAAAGGAAAGCCGCATTCTCGCCATTCTCGTCAACAACTAGCTTGTTAATATCGCCCTTTTGCTGTAATGCAATTGTATTGCTCTTGGTTTGGGTATTGAATACATTAACAACCGCATGTTTAAGCGAGTCTTGCGTTTCGGTTGTGTAAAGCACTAGTTTGCCGTTGCGGGAGATTGTGTAATCGCTAACATCGTTGTAAGTGAACACCTCGCCAGTAATGGGGTTAAGAATTACCAGCGAGCTTTGGTTGCCATTTTTCTTTTTCGATGCTGCGGCTTTCTTTGAGGAGGGCTTCTTCTTCTCCTCTGTAGTTTTGGTGGTATCGCTCTCCGTTTTTTTCTCTTCGGGCTTACTCATTAGAATGGCAATCCAATCCCCTTGCAAATCGCCTACTTTGTACGATTTAACCTTAGGATAACCGTATGTTTTGCCATCGTTAAAAACGTAAACAGCCAAGGAATCCTTGGGCATATCGTCCCTTTTCTTTTTGGCAAGTTTTGCTTTTCTAACATCGGCTTTAGATGGTTTTACCTCAAAAACTAAGAAGTTGCTATTTGCAGATATCGAAGCTTGAGTTCCTCTCTCAAAGGAGGTTTGGGTTCCTTGCTCAATGTTTTCTAACCAAAGAGTGCAATCGCCATCTTGTGGGTTAATCTGATAGGTAACCCATTTGCCATCGGCAGAAATAATGGGCTTTACCACATTTTTCCAATCATCGTAAACGCTGTGAGTTAGGGGCACCTTTGCATCTTGCCCAATCCCATTAAAACCAGCAAATAGCAGCAACGCCACTATAATTTGAAATCGCTTCATTGGTGTTGTATTTAAAAAATCAGTAAATGAAATGGAGAGAAATCCACCTTTCTCTTAAACAAAGTTTGATGCCCTTTCCCTTATAAAGCTTAATAGGGAAAGAGCATATGGTATGGTTTGTGACAAACTTTTGTACTCCTATATAAAAATCTCGCCCTAGCGGTTGCCAGGGCGAGTTATGGTATGTGCTAAAAATCAGCTATTTCTTAGAGTCGGGATGTAGCAGCTTTTCGCCAGTATCCTTAACTACGGTCTCTTTCCATTCCTCGTTGTAGCCTGGGTAGCTAGGCGAAGCAGGGTAACCCCAAGGATTGCGAATGAATTTGCCATCCCTTTCCTGTTTTACGTTACCATCCAAATACTTAACAAGGAGGAAGTTGCTAAGCTCGTTCCAACGAGCAACAGTTGTGTTTGCGGTATTAACCGAGTAATCGGTTAGGAATTGTACTGCTAGCTCGGGATTGGTTTCCCACAACTTTTGTGCAGCAGCATCAATGGCTGGTGTGTAGGCCGCAAACTTAGTCTCAAGCTCGCTTTGAACCTTTTTTACATCGGGCATAACCCTGCTGTAGAAAAGGTAAGCAAAGTGCGCTACGCGGTTAAAGGCCCAGAATCCTGATGATGGTGAGTAGGTAAGCATATCGCCATTGCCTTCGGCAAGGGTTTCGGGAACGCGGTTTATAGCACAGTAAATGGGCATGTAAACGGTGGTTGACGCATCATCAACACCAAACCAAAAAATTCCACCAATAGGATTTGGTAGCCAGCTACGCATTTGTGCTATAAAGGAGAAACCTGTTTGCTGGGTGGCCGTTGCGCGCTCGTTAAAGTAGGTTTTACCCTGATAATCCCAGGTTAAGGTACGCCAACGATATGGGAGGCCAAATGGACCTGCGCCAGCATCTTGGCTCATGTCAAGTTCAGTACCCTGAAGGTAGTTGCGCTTAAAGCTCATTAAATCCTGTGGTGTAAGCTTACGGTCGGGTTTAATGTAAAGCGGCATGCGATTTTTCAAGTCGATTCCCTTTGCGTAATCCCAATACTTGGCCATGTCGCTATTTACGCTGTTAAACATGGTCCAAACGCGCATTTCGCAGAAACGGGCAGCATCAAAGCTAAGTGGGGCATAGGTATCGCTAAAGCTGAATTCTGAATCGGCTCCTTCAAAGTACTTCTTGGTACGAGCAAATGAGATAACATCGTGAGAGTAAACGACCTCAACCTCTGGGTTGTTTATTTGGTCAAGGTTCTTGCTACTTATGGAGTTCTTTTCCGATTCAAGAGGGAAGGTGGTGATGCGCGCATGGTTAGCGTGCGATGAGATGTAACCATCGGGAATGCGAATGGCAACCCACACGGCACCCTTATTGGCATTGTACATCTGCTTGGTTTTCTTATCCTTCTTTAGGTCGGTACCTTTGCCAATAAGTTCCATGATCCAAACCTCGTTGGGGTCGCCAATGGAGAATGACTCGCCAGTGCTTGCATAGCCATACTTTTCTACAAGTTCGGCCATAACCTTAATGGCCTCGCGAGCCGTTTTGGAACGCTGAAGCGCAAGGAACATAAGGCTGCCGTAGTCAACAATGCCCGTTGAGTCGAAAAGTTCTGAGCGGCCATCAAAGGTGGTTTCGCCAATGGCTACCTGATACTCATTCATAAAACCAATAACCTGATAGGTTTCTGGAGCCTGAGGGATTTGTCCAAGCGGTTTTGCCGTTCCGCGGTCGTATAGGGTAACCATTGTGCCAGCAGGCCATGTTCCCCTTGGGCGAAAGTAGAGCTCACCGTAGCGGATATGCGAATCGGCTGCGTACGAAACCATGGTTGACCCATCGGCCGA
>DHVO01000011.1:0-2309 GCA_002412705.1 Bacteroidales bacterium UBA5206
GTGAAATGTGAGACAGCTTGTCTCGCCCTTAGGCGAGATTAAACATGAATCGTGAAAAGATAGATTTTAGACTATAGACATAAGACATTAGATTAAAGACGAATTCTATTTCTAAAGTCTAACATCTAAAGTCTTTTCTCAGTTAGATATTTCCAGAATCGCTTGGGCATAAAGTTACGCTGAAGGGTTAGGTTCTTTCGCTCGGCAATGGAGATATGCTTAAAGTAGCTGCGCCACATCTCCTGCCATTTATCCTCATCGGGATGCTCAGTCCCCTGGCGCAGTTTACCTGTTGCGCTGCCAAAGGTTGGATTCTCAATGGTGATTTGCTCTATGGTTTGGGTGTTAAAGTAAAAACCGTATCCGCGCTTGGTGTCGTATATTATCCAGGGTTGGTCGGCAAAGCGAGCCTTAAAGTGCCCTGTTACCAATGGTATTACATCGTACTGCGGGGCAAAGGGCGCAAAGTAAGTTCCATCGGCAGCCTGCTCAAAGCGCAGGAACATAAGCACACGATGCGCCTCACGAAGCACCATACGGTCCAACTTATGCACTTTTAGCACATCGGGATGCGCCAAATCTGTCATAACAGGCGCATTACAGGCAAACAGGTGCTTGCTGTAGCGAAAAATGGCCATCTCCACCTGCTCATCCAGCGAGAGAAAGGCGTGGTACAGATGCTCACAGGTGGTATTCCCTCCCACTCGCTTAATGCCCGCCCATACCCTATCCGCCTTCTCCTCACTAGTTTCTACAGCATAAACCGACGCAAACAGCAATCCCTGAGCCCCTGGGCGAAGAATGGCATCGGGTTGCTCCTTCCTGTTAAAGGCATCGAAAATTGCAGTTAGTAGGCCAGGAAAAGTTCCGTCGTATTGGTATTCGAGCATTTAATAAGATAAAAGTTAAAGGTTAAACGTTAAAAGTTAAAAGTTAAAGGAGAGATATTAGATGTTAGGCGTTAGACAAAAGAAACCAAATACTAAACACTAAATACTAGATACTAGACACTAAAAACCAAAATACTCATCCCCAAAGTCCAAGTTGTACTGCATCGGGGAGCTGCTTACGGCGCTCGCTCATGGTAAGGATAGAGCGAACCCGCTCTGGGCTTAAGTCCTGAACCGAGGCTGCGGGCAGCTCATTACAGGTTATAAAGTACTGTGCACGTTTCATTACCACTCCAATTTTCTGGAGATTGGCCGAGTTTAACCGCCTAAACCTACGGGCAGCCAGAATCATCTTGGCCGACTTAACCCCAACTCCCGGAATGCGCAGCAGCATATGGTAATCGGCTCTATTCACATCAATAGGAAATAGGTGCGGATTACGCAACGCGTAGCCAAGCTTTGGGTCAATCTCTAGGTCTAGGTCAGGGTTGGTATCATTCACAATCTCGTTAACCCCAAACTGATAGAACCGCAGCAGCCAATCGGCTTGGTAAAGGCGATTCTCGCGCCTAAGCGGTGGAGCCGCTAGCGCTGGTAAGCGCTTATCATACAAATTTGTTGGGTTGTAACCCGAGTAGTAAACCCGCTTTAGGCTGTTCTGAGTGTACAAACCCGATGCTAGGGTTAGTATTTGCCTGTCGGTATCGGGAGTTGCACCAATTATGAGCTGAGTGCTTTGCCCTGCAGGCGTAAACATTGGGGCTTTGCGCATTATTCGGCGCTCCTCACGGCTCTGCTCAATGCCCGTTTTTATTAGCCCCATGGGGTTTAGCACGCTCTGAAAATCCTTTTCGGGCGCCAGCAGCTGAAGATTTGGCTCCGAGGGAATCTCAATATTTACCGATAGCCTATCGGCATAAAGCCCAGCCATGTGAATAAGCTCTGGGCTGGCTCCCGGTATTGCTTTTAGGTGGATATAGCCATTGAACTTATGCTCCAAGCGCAGCTGCTTTGCCACATTGGCAAGGCGTTCCATGGTGTAATCGGCACTTTTTACTACTCCCGAACTTAGGAATAGCCCCTCAATGTAGTTTCGCCTGTAAAAGTTGATGGTGATGTCCACCAGCTCCTTAACGGTGAATGCTGCACGGGGAATATCGTTGCTGCGGCGATTGATGCAATAGGCACAATCGTACTTACAGCTATTGGTAAACAGCACCTTAAGAAGCGATATGCACCGTCCATCTTCCGTAAAGCTGTGGCAGATGCCTGCCTTAGCAGCATTGCCAATGCCCCCAGGGGTATTCATGCGGCTACTTCCACTCGATGAGCACGAAACATCGTACTTAGCCGCCGATGATAGTATTTCGAGTTTCTGTAGGGTTTCCATGGGAAAGGGGAAAAAGGTTAAAGGTTAAA
>DHVO01000011.1:2359-6722 GCA_002412705.1 Bacteroidales bacterium UBA5206
TCTCCCCTTTCCTAAGCTGGTTAACGGCCTGTTTAACGGAGAGTATCTCGGTCATTAGCTGGGCATTGTCAATACTACCCGATGGCAGAATGTTGCTTATGTAGTGTACAAATCGCCATAGCTCACGAATATCGGTTGCCTTAACGCTATAGGGCTGGTAAAGGGGATTTAGGGATATCATCTTCATGAATCCGCCATCGGCAAGGTGATTCTCAACCACCTTAAAGGCCAATCCATCGTCGGAGGTAAGCACAATGCATGCCTCACCCGATTTAATGGAGGTCCAATCCTGCACAAACTCGCCCGTAACCCAAGAGCCATCGGGAATGGGTAACATTGAATCGCCCGATATTTGAAAGGTGCGGTACTTCCTGTCGCTCCTTAAAAAGGGCAATCGGAAAACGGGAAGGTTCTCTATGTACTCCGGGTCCGAAAAGCCAGCCATGTAACCAGCCTTTGCCTTTTGGGGTACCAGCTCAATGTTCTCCTCGTTATCGGTACCAACAGTTGAGGTTAGCACGCGCAGCTTACTGCCCTTTATAAAGGCATCGGAACCCGACTCCAACTCGCGAAGCTGAGTCTCCGACAGCGACTGCAAATCCATTCGCAAAAGAGTATCCACAGCCACATTAAAGTACCCCGACATTGCAAGCAGCACATCAATAGCTGGTTGCGCAATCTGGTTCTCGTAGTTATTGAGCGTAGAGCGCTTCAACCCTAGCGCTGTGGCCAAATCTTCCTGTGTTTGGTTACGGCGCTTGCGCAACAGACGTAGGTTTGAGCTAAAAAACATATCGTTTATATTTTAATCACACTTATGACACAAATATAAACATACGATATTAATTTTTAAGCATCCTAAGAAAGAAAATTTTTATTAGTGTTAGGGCAAAGCAAGAAGAACGTGCATTTGAAAACTAACATAACCAATACATGATAATAAATTGTATTTTTAAAGACTTGAAATATGAATTGATTCTTTATGAAGAAAATTTCAGTAAAAGATGAATTGACTGACTTTTTGTTGTATTCTGCACCAGAAGGAAACATTAAGGTTGAAGTTATTCTGAATGATGAAACGGTTTGGTTATCTCAAAAATCGATAGCCCATTTATTTGGAGTTCAAGTCCCAGCAATAAGTAAGCACCTAAAGAATATTTTCGAATCGGGTGAACTGGATAAGGATTCAACTATTTCCATTTTGGAAACAGTTCAAGAAGAAGGTGTAAGAACTGTAAAAAGAAATACAGAATATTTTAACCTTGATGCTATAATTTCCGTTGGATACCGTGTAAATTCAAGACAAGCAACAAGATTTAGAATATGGGCAACTCAAACTCTTAAAGAATATATTGTTAAGGGTTTTGTAATGGACGAGGAACGGTTAAAAAACGGAAGATATTTTGGTAAAGATTATTTCAGAGAATTATTGGAACGTGTTCGCTCAATCCGTTCGAGCGAAAGAAGAATATACCAGCAGATAACTGACATATTCGCTGAATGTAGTATTGATTATGACCCAAAATCAGATATCACGAAAGAATTTTATGCTTCTGTTCAGAATAAATTTCATTTTGCAATTCATGGTAATACAGCAGCTGAAATAATTTTTGACAATGCAGATGCTGATAAAGAGTTTATGGGGTTAAAAACATGGAAAAATTCTCCAGCGGGAAGAATTCTAAAATCTGATACGAATATTGCCAAAAACTATCTGACAGAGACAGAAATTAAAAGTTTGGAAAGAACTATTAGCAGCTACTTTGACTACATTGAACGAATCATCGAAAATCGTAATGCTTTCACAATGGAACAATTTGCCGAGAGTGTGAATAAGTTCCTTGAATTTAACGAATATAAAGTACTTGAAGGCAATGGGAGAATATCGGCCAAACAAGCTGAACATAAAGCCTACGAAGAGTATGATAAATTTAATAAAACACAGAAAATAGAATCTGATTTTGATAGAGCAATTAAAATGCTGGAGAAGAAAAATAAGAATAATTGATGAAGCCACCCTAGTATGGGGATTGTAAATGAATGGTACATCAGGCGAATAAATTGCCAACCAAGGGGAGAAATTCTATTGCATATCACTTTTAACATTCCTAGCACCTCTCTTTCCCCTAACAAAAAAGCACCATCCCTTGCGGAATAGTGCTTCTATAATGTGCGAACCAGACGCCTATAGGTAAAGGGACTTACGTTGCTCCTTTAGCTTCTCGTCAAGAATATAATCGTCATAATCCATCTGCTTATCGATGCTACCCTTAGGTCCAATCTCGATAATACGGTTACAAACGGTTTGGATAAACTCATGGTCGTGCGACGACATAAGCACCACGCCCTTAAACTTAATCAATGTATTGTTGAATGCCTGAATAGACTCAAGGTCAAGGTGGTTGGTTGGGGTATCGAGAATCATAACGTTGGCGTTACGAATCATCATGCGGGCAATCATGCAGCGCATGCGCTCGCCTCCCGATAGCACGTTAACCTTTTTAAAGATATCCTCGCCAGAGAAAAGCATTTTACCAAGATAACCCCGAAGGTAAAGCTCACTGGTATCGGTTGAGTACTGAGCCAACCAATCAGCTAATGTTACAGGCTTCTCAAACAGGTGCTCGTTCTCAAGTGGCAAGTAGGCCTTAGTTATGGTTTGTCCCCAATCAAAGGAACCAGAATCGGGCTCAAGATGCCCTTTTATGATTTTGAAAAGAGCGGTCATAGCCCTTGGGTCGCGGGAAAGGAACACCACCTTATCGTTCCGCTCAATGGTAAACGATAGGTCGTTGAATAGCAAATCGCCATCGATGCTCTTTGATAGCCCCTTAACCTGTAGGATTTTATCGCCAGGCTCGCGCTCGGGGGTGAATATGATACCCGGATAACGACGATTGGATGGCTTAATCTCCTCAATGTTAAGCTTCTCAATCATCTTCTTACGGCTGGTTGTTTGCTTACTTTTAGATACGTTTGCGCTAAAGCGAGCAATAAACTCAAGAAGCTCTTTCTTCTTCTCCTCGGCCTTTTTATTCTGATTGGCTAGCTGGCGGGCAGCAAGCTGGCTACTCTCGTACCAAAAGCTGTAGTTACCAGAGAATAGCTGCACCTTACCAAAATCGATATCAACAATATGAGTACAGATTGAGTCTAGGAAGTGACGGTCGTGGGAAACAACCAACACGGTATTCTCAAAGTTTGATAGGTAGCTCTCAAGCCAGTTTACGGTTTCAAGGTCAAGGTCGTTGGTAGGCTCGTCCAGAAGCAGGTTATCGGGCTTACCAAAAAGCGCCTGAGCTAGAAGAACCTTCACCTTTTGCTTACCGCTAAGATCCTTCATGAGCTTGCGATGCAAATCCTCGGAGATTCCAAGTCCGCTAAGTAGGCTGGCAGCATCGCTCTCGGCATTCCATCCATCCATTTCGGCAAACTTCTCCTCTAGTTCGGAAGCACGAATACCATCGGCATCAGAAAAATCGGGCTTTGCGTAAAGGGCGTCCTTCTCGGTCATAATATCCCAAAGTAGGGAGTGCCCCATGAGTACTGTGGTGAGCACATCGTACTCATCAAACTGGAAGTGGTTCTGGCGTAGCACCGATAGGCGCTCACCCGATCCAAAGGAAACGTTACCACGGGTTGGGTCAACATCGCCACAAATCATTTTAAGAAAAGTGGACTTACCCGCGCCGTTAGCACCAATAATACCGTAGCAGTTACCAGGAGTAAACTTTAGGTTAACATCCTGAAACAGCGTGTTTTTGCCGAACTGAATGGCAAGATCAGAAACTGTAATCATTATTTGGACTCAAGATTAAATACCGAGTTATGCTGCAAAATGCAGTAAAATCATTAGGTAAAGGGTAAATGCACCCTTAGTTTTCGGGGTGCAAAGGTAGGAAATAGATTTGAGAATTTTGGAGTAAACGCTTAAACTATAATTTTTAAGGCTTAAAAAGGAAACACTTAGCCTACACTTTTTTTCTGTAAATAGCCCAGTAAACCAAGGGTATAACGTACAAGCTAACCATCGTACCCAGTACCATTCCGCCTATTGTTGTAAGAGCCAAAGGTTGCTGCAGCTCAGAGCCCAAATCAGAACCCCAAAGCAGGGGTACAAGGGCAAGAAAAGGTTACATAAAACTTACATGATCAATAATACCTCAAAACTACAATAACCGACTATCCCTCTCCTCAACCCTCTTCAAATCAAAGGCAATGCGAACATCGGAGGTGTAGCAGTAGGTTTTGCGAGACGGGTCGTAGTGAATCTCTATGCCCAAATGGCGAAGGTGCTCAAAGTGAAGGAAAAGGGTTCGTACACCAATACCCATTTTATCGGCAAGACAATCGGCAGTTCCGG
>DHVO01000239.1 GCA_002412705.1 Bacteroidales bacterium UBA5206
TCGTGCGAGTTCGACTCAGAGAGCACATCGTCCGAAACGGGAACTGGTGGCTCATTAGCCCGCTTCACCATTAAAGGAAACTACCTATATGCTGTTGATTACAGCAATTTATCAACCTATAACATCACAGACCCAACCAACATAACCCAATCCGATGTGAAGAACGTTGGCTTTGGCGTAGAGACCATTTTTCCTTATAACGACTTACTATTCCTTGGTGCCGAGAATGGGATGTACATTTACAGCCTCTCTAACATGGCATCGCCACGCCAAGTAAGCTTTACATCGCACATCAGAAGCTACGACCCGGTTGTTGTGCAGGGCGATTATGCATACGTAACCCTTAGGAGTAACGATGGCTGGTGGAGCAGCCGTAACGAGCTGCAGATATACAATATCAGCAACCCTAACTCGCCATCGCTCCTTAAAACCTACCCTATGGATGGCCCTCAAGGCTTAGGAATTAGCGGTAATAAGCTCTTTGTGTGCGACAATGGCCTTAAGGTGTTTAGCATAACCGATGGCATATACCTAAACCTCACAAAGTACTTCTCCATTGATGCCATAGACGTAATACCACAGGAGCAGCATCTGTACGTTATTGCCAGCAATGGGCTATATCAGTATGAGTATAGCAATGATAACATCACAGAGATTAGCAGGTTAATACTTACTAACTAGACGTGCAAATACCGTAACCCGATGAAACGTAAAACAATAATTGCGGCAAGCATAGTGAGTATAGCAATGCTTTTAGCCTGTACCAGTACGTTTGGCCAGCAATCCGATACCGCACCCGATTCCCTAAGAGCATCATCCATGATAAGCTTTGTTCCCCAATATCTTATAAACAATGGGATTAGAGTTGATTACGATGTGCGCCTAAGCGGCAACAAGTGGCTACAGCTAGCCCCCCAGTTCTACTTACGCGAGGAGGGCTCCGATGCCATAACCCAAAACGACGAGGACTATTACAACCTGATTGGTACGGGGCTACATGTATATTACAAGAATATTCCCAATATCGATTTTAAAAGAAATAATGCCTACATAAGCTATGGTTTAGCATGGCAGCTCTTTAAACTAGAGCACAACGAGAGAGTTAACGACTTTGTAACGCCTTGCAACACCACTATAAACAAGCTTGGCGCCGAGGTTACCGTTGGCCTGCTAACAACATTAGGACAAAATATTGGTATCGATTTTTATGCAGGGCTAGGCTTTAGACACTCGTTCTATACCACCAATGCCAATAGCATTAGCCGCTTTAAGGGGAACTATTTAGATTATGGCTATTCTGGAAACATTATTCTACTAGGAGTAAGACTCTCCTTTATAAAACAAAAACCCATAACCCATAAAGAATAGTAACTGCTATGAACAAACTACTTACAACAATAATTGTTCTTTGCACCTTCTCCCTATTGGGTTTTGCACAGGAGAAGAGCTATAGGTATATGGTTATGGGTGTTCCGCAGCACATCCTTAACAACTCTGTACGCATTGAGATAGACCTTGCACAAAAGAACAGCAGAAAATGGCTAACGCTTGCTCCGCAGCTTTACTATGCTGGCGAAGACTCTAACAATAACCTCAGCACCCAGGACTACGAATCGCTTAAAGGAGCCGGATTCGAACTGCTATCAAGAACCTTTCTCACGGGCAAAAACCACGGTGAGGGCATTTACCTATCGTGGGGTGGCGGCTACCGTTTTATTTCCATTGGTATTGACGATTACATTTGGAAACCATACACCGAAAATGGGCTTACCTTTTACAGGCAGCAACAAGCAAAACTAAACATTAATACACACGGATTATCGGGTAGAGTTACAGCAGGTTACCAGTTTAACCTATCCGATATTATGTATGCCGACATTTTTGTGGGTTTTGGCATAAAATACACCCTGTACGATAGACCCCAAGGCAGCTACCACAGCTTTAACCAGAATTCTTTAGACTACGGTTATACCGGAACCCTTTTTGTGGGTGGATTTAGGCTGGGAGTTGCGCTATAAATTTTGCTACACACAACACAAAGAACAAGGAGAGGGCGATATCCTCTCCTTGATTATTATATCGGGACTCCTACCAATCCGCTGACACATCTGCTTGTTAACTGTTGTTATATCCATTTCTTGAGTTCATAACTTGTACCCCGTCGTCCTGCTAATTCTTTTTGTAGAATATCTTTGTTTATCAAATCATTAAACTATTTCATCATTATTCAATGTGAAATTAGACCCGTTTTCGTTTTGATGAATAAATACACTCATTCGTTGCATGTTTTGCATTAAATAGAAGAACTATTCATCGCACAAGAAATTATTCGTTGCACAATACCTTTTGGTTACCAGACAACGAGCGCATGTATTAAATGTTTGGGGTTTGCGGGCTCGTCACTGTCAACCGTTACAAAAACTGATGCGGGGCAGAATATTTCATGCATCAACTTAATTACCTGTGTTTTACACACAATACCATGCACAGTAAATTATAGATATTCAATCAAATGTCATCCCATTTTGCGTAAATATTAGTCTCAAATCTGCTTCGCTAAACCTGTTAAAAGTTGCAAAAATCGGATTAACTGGCTCATTATTTATCAAAATTTCATAATGCAGATGGTTTTTTATAGACAATCCAGTATTGCCGACTTTTCCAATTATATCTCCTTTATTTACATACTCACCTGTCTTAACATAGATAGAATCTAAATGAGCGAATATTACTTTCACGTTATCATTAGATTTCAAAATCACATGTTTACCATGTCCAGATTGTGATTCCTTCGCTATTTCAACTTGTCCAGATAAAGTCGCTTTTACAGGAGTTCCTTTTTCAGCTTGAATATCAATGCCATTATGAAATTTTTGAATCTTGTAAATTGGATGAATTTTTTGCCCAAATCCAATTATTAGATGATTTTGAATGCTATCAATTGGCAGGTCGTTTGGAAAGTTGCTGGAAATAATAATATCTTGATATTGGTCATCAAATTTTCTCTTTGCGTGAAGTATATCTTGGTAGTTAAAATCACTACTAGTACTTACAATTGGTTTTGTTAAAGACAAATATATTGAATCGCTACTTTTATCTAGGGAGACTATAAGTTTTTGTAATGAATCCATTTTCTGAAAATTCTTAGCGAGTTGAATCATTAAAATAGAATCATTACCGGTCAATAAAATCGTATCCTGTGACAATGCGACCATTGGTTTTAATAATATCAATATCAGCAGTATGTTTCTCATATTCTTTTTATTGTGTCCAACTATTATATAAAGCCCCCATCTTAACACTCTGCCAAAGAATCTGCAAATCTAGCAGTGGACTCCAGGTATCAATGTACTTAATGTCCAGCTCAAGGTGCTGGTTAAACTGCAACTTCTGCTTTGGCGATAAAAGCTGCCTAATACAGGTTAAACCAGGCTTTACCTTTAAGCGGTTACGCTGCCAAGGTAAATACTGTGCCACATGCTCCGGTACATGAGGCCTAGGGCCAACAATGGCCATTTGCCCTAGAACAATGTTAAGCAGCTGCGGAAGCTCATCAACATGAATCAACCTAAAACTTTGGCAAAGTTTGGGTATGGGCAGCCCCTCCTGCGATGGAACGGTTCTAACCTTATACACACGGAATGGCTTACCATTTAGCCCCACCCGTTGCTGAGAGAAGAAGGGCTGCTCGCCAAGGGTGATCCATGATGCAATGTACAAAGCCACCAAAACTGGTAGCAGCAACACCAGTATCAGCAGGGCTACAACCCGTCCTGCTGCATAGCAAAAGACCAGCACCAGCTGTTGCAGCGATTTGTTTAAGCGCATTCCCATTATCCTAGCATATATCAACCATTAAAAACCAATTGCTCCACCAAAGGTGATGTTTAGCTGTTTGCCAGCCTTAAACTGCGGGGTAAAGGTTTTAACATCGCCAGTGTAATCGCTTTGCGATACGCCTAAAAACAAGTACCCATCGTTTAGCACCTCGTAGCGTATATCAAGGGCAATTGTGCTCGATTCCCACACAACGCTCTCCATAAAGGGTAAACCACGGCGGGTGCTGTTGGGGTCATCGTAGGCAGGGCCCTTTCGGCACTTTGTGTACGACATATTTACCAGCAATCCACGGTAGGGCTTTACGGCAAGCGATAGGTACACCTCATCGGAGTTATCGGTTAGGTAGTGGCCAAGGTTATACTTGTTACTCTCAAAGGTAGTGGTGTTAACAATGTGCTTGTAAACCTCGGGGTTGGTGCGTGTGTACTCGCCTGTTATGAATACGTTGCGAAACGGCAAGTTGCTTAGCCGCATTCCCGCTTTTATGCTGAGGTAGTTGGATTGGTTCTCCTTATCGAACATATCGGCAAGAGCCAGCTCATCCAAGAATAGGGTTGAGTACAGGTGAACCCGGTTGAAAGGGTACACCGATAAATCGAAGAACATCTGGGAATTTTGCCCTGTTTGGTTAGACATTCCATTAAGGTGATGATCTACCGATTTGTAGAAAAAGAACGGGGTAAGGTATGCGGGTTGTACCTCAATGTCGGAGTAAATAATGGAGTTTCCCACCGATATCTTAAATCGCTTTGTGGGGGTAAAGGTCAAAAAGTTGGCAGCGATGTACTTTGGGTGGTAGGTTTTTCGGGTTGTTCGCCCAGCATAGTACGTTCTGTTGGTATCAACCACCTCCGATACTAACCAGCCGTGAATATAGTTTAGCTCGGCCCACTTTACGGGTGCTATGCGCAGCTTTATCATGGCAAACGAAGGTGTGCGACCGCTTAGAATGTTGGTTCCATTGTAACCGCTACCCCACGATAGGTGATCCTTAACCACTCCAAATGAACCCCATCGCCACGAGTAGGTTACACCGCCACGCATATCGCTAAACTCGCCACCCTTGCCGTTAATTTTATAGTTACCACCCTGCTCCTGCACCAGGTATTCTGGGCGAGTGAATAGCTGGTTCTCGGAAAAATCGCGTAAGCTGGTATAAAATCCCCAGCCCTTACCAATGTAACCATAGGCCTCGGCACCAACCCAGCGGCGGTAAACAAGGCCGCTATCGTTACTATTGCCCATTACGCCCATAATGGGGTTAATGGTAATAGAGAAAAGGGAGTCCTTGTAGTAAAACGCATCGAGCCTACGTTTAAAGTTCTTGTTGGGATTAAGCTCCTTACCAAAATCCTTTAGGTAAAAGTCCACCTCGGCCTGTTGCCGTGGGGTAAGCTGCTCAAATTGCCCCTTGGCCAGCTTAAGGCTCTGCGCAATAAACATGCGGGAATAAGGCTTAACCGATGCGTTAACGTGTATCACGCCGGCACTTGCCAGCTCATCGAGCAGGTCGTAAACACCCTTGTTGCTAATATGCTGGTAAACCTCCTGCGACTTAGCCGTAACAGAAAGTACTATTAACGTTATTACTACTATTAGTTTGCGCATAAGCGTTGTTTTATCTATCTAAATTAGTGTAAAAATAGGAAGCATATTGAAGAAAGGGACAAAGGAAACAAGAAAAGGTTCGCCAAATAGTAACAATAGCATTTATTCAATCTCCATCGGAGCAGTAACGCATCAATATATCAATCGTTATAATTCGAATTTGAAGTCCAAATAAACATTCACCATCTGCAAACCAACATTGATGTACACATTGTAAATTAGCGCGCAAGCATCCATTTTTTTAGTAGGTTTGTATTTTAAACAGATAAAGTGCAGCATGTCCATTACGGTATCAAATATCACAAAGATTTACGGTGAGCAAAAGGCGTTAAACGGTGTATCGTTTAGCATAAACACAGGACAAGTGGTTGGGTTTCTGGGGCCGAATGGAGCAGGGAAATCAACCATGATGAAAATAATATCGGGGTTTATCCCACCCACAACAGGCGAAGTTCTTGTAAGTGGTACGAGTATTTTTTCAAGCGATTACGATTTCCGCCGCAATGTTGGCTATCTGCCAGAGAACAATCCGCTCTACACCGATATGTACGTTAAGGAGTATCTCCTTTTTGTGGCACGCATATACGGCTTAGGCTCAAAATCTAACCAAAGGGTAAAGGAGCTAATTGACCTAACAGGAATTGGCTACGAGCAGAACAAGCGCATAGGTTCGCTATCGAAAGGATACAAGCAGCGGGTTGGCATGGCTCAAGCTCTTATGCACGACCCTGAAGTCTTGATACTTGACGAGCCAACATCGGGACTAGACCCTAACCAAATTGTTGAGATACGAAGGCTTATTACCGAAGTGGGCCGTGAGAAAACGGTTATGCTATCCACCCATATCATGCAGGAGGTTGAGGCCATTTGCCAGCGAATAATCATAATAAACAGAGGAAACCTAATAGCCGACGGTAGCAACAGCGAGATTCTTGCGCTATCCAGCTCAAAGGGACAATCGGTTCAGGTAGAGTTTACCCAGGATATAGATTTTGCGAGGCTAAAAACCATAGAAGGGGTTAGCTACGTCAAGGCTATTAGTGCAAAGGCGGCCATTGTTGGTAGCCAGCAAAGCAGCGATATACGCCCAAACATATTTAACTTTGCGGTAAGCAATGGGCTAGTTATTGTTCATCTTGAAGAAAAAGGAACCCATTTAGAGGATATTTTTCAGACCCTCACAATGCAATAGCAGGTGTAAACGTTAAGAAGTAAACCACAACACGAAAAATAGATTATGGAGAATAAACCAGCAAACGTAGAAGGCGCAGGGAAATCGAAAATAGTTTCGTTCCTAGCTGCGCTAATTATTGTACTAGGAATTATAGTTGTTGCGCTTGGATACCTGTTTTATGCGCAGCAAGAGGAATCAAAAGAGATTCAGAGCCAGCTAAACGCCGAAAAGGACTCAATCTCCAATAACCTCAAAACCATAATGATGAGTTACGACTCATTGCAAATTGATAATGATACTCTAAATAACAAGCTGCTAGCCGAACAGGAACGCGTTAAGCAAATGTACGATGAGCTCCAAAAGGTTAAGCGCGTTAGCTACTCTAAAATTAAGGAGTACCAAAAGGAGCTGGGTACACTTAGAGCTATTATGAAGGATTTGCTGCAAGATATTGACTCCTTAAACACCCTTAACCAGGAACTTATTGCCGAGAACATAAAGGTTAAGCAAGACTATAGTACCGCCAAGCAAACGGTTGCCGAGCTGGAAACCAAAACAGAGGAGCTAAGCTCCCAAGTTGAGAAGGGCTCTGTGATAAAGGCTCGCGATATTGTTGCCATGGCAATAAACCGTAGAGGAAATGAGGTTACCCGCGCTCGACGCGTTGAAAAAATAAGGGTTTGCTTTACTCTTAACGAGAATTCCATTGCGAAGGCAGGTAACAGGGAGGTGTTCCTTCGGATAACTGGCCCCGATGAGTATATCCTTGCCAAATCGGAAACAGACCTGTTCAACTTCGAGGGACAAATGATTGTATTCTCGGCTAAACGTGAGGTTGATTACCAAAATCAGGACGTGGAGATGTGTATATTCTACGATAATAATGGTGAGCTGCTTAAAGGTGTATATAAAGCAGCCCTATACATGGATGGGAATCTTATTGGCAACACCGAATTTACTTTGAAGTAACAGAACTTACTACCAACTAACAGAAAGGGCGATTTACATCGCCCTTTTTTTATTCTGCATAAACAAGGTTTCTACTTCTCATTCTTTCCAATAACCACAATTTTATAGCTTTTGCGAGCAGTGCTATCGGCTACTTCGGTTTTCGTCCCATGCGAGTATGCCTTAAAATTTCCGCTTTCCGATTTGCTCTTAGCCGATAATCCGTGGTTCTCTGGCTTAAAGGTACCCTCCTCAAGCTCCTCTAGTATTTTCTCCCAGTCCCTATCGGCTTTCTCCTCTTCTTCAAAAAAGTAAAAGTCTGGAAATGGAGGTATCTTTATCTCTATTGAGCCATCGTTACGCTTTGCCCAAATGTAATCGTTGTCAAAACTAGACTCTACCCTAACCTTTGGAAGGTTCTGTGTCATTGAGTCGAGCGATAACGCTAGGCTCTCAAATGCTTGCTGCAGCGATTTTCCAATGGCATCAATATCAATTATTATGGAGCTATTGTCGCGATCAACGCTAACCTTATCGGTTTTGCTATTTAGTTCAATCTCCTTAATAACTCGTTCCCCGGTGCTATCGGCTTCAATAATTCTCACTATTCTCTTGGAATCGGTGTTCTGTGCCTTTAATCCGCCAGCTGCAGCAAAAAGCATGACTACAGTAAAAAGGGCGGTACCAAAACTTGTAATATACTTACTCATGGTAATTAAATTTAGTGTTAAAGTAACGGCTAGGTGCCTTAGGGCACAAAACCAAAAGTAAGGCAAACAGGTTATACTAGAGGAGTATAGCGCGTTAAAAACAGCTAACCCATTGTAATAAAAAGCTAATTGCTACGGTAATGTTTAATTACAATATTATAGATAGCCAAGAAGAAGTACTTGATATCGGTTCTAAACGGGTGTTTCTCGTACTGCTCTAGGTACTTCCTTTCCGACTCCATTATCTCCTCTAGCGTTTTGGGGTTATCCACGTAAAAAGGAGGTATTAAACCTGGCTTATGCTTAATACGTAGCTGCTGCAGTTCTGGAGTATAAAGGCTAAAGTAGTGCTGGCTAAGCGGGCGTACCCCCACAATTTTAACATCACCCTTAAAAAGGTTAATAAACATGGGTAGCTCATCGAGCCATAGCTTGCGCATAAGCTTTCCTATGGTTGATACCCTAAAATCGTTTTTAAACTTCCCCCCTTCTTGTAAAGCGTTCTTCTCAAAAACGTATTCCTGAAGATACTCTGCGTAGGGGTGCATGGTTCGCATCTTGTAAACCTTTATTATCTTCCCTTCTTTACCAACACGCTTAAGCTTAATAAGCGGTCCGTAGGTAGGTTCTAAGTCAAAAGCCGGCTGTTTTTGCTTTACTGCCAAAACATAGTATGAACCATTAATAAAAACATCCTTTGCCACACCAAACCCACAGGAGTATAGCCTACCCAGAAGTTCGGCACGGCTTATAACCCTGTTCTCGCCACGTGTTAAAAAGAAGTAGATTCCCTTAGTTGGACCAAACTTAGGAAATACACGCTTTATAATGTAATCGAATGTGTAGTATATGTAGTTTAGCACTGGAGGGAACTTTGAAAGTATTCTTTTCTTGCGTAAATCCTTGGTTTCGGCTCTACACAAGAAGTACCCACCCTTAGGTAGCTTAGAGTTAACCGCTTCAAAAAACTTGTTTATGTAGCGGATATCGTTTACCCGTTTAAGGTTAACAATGGCACTAAACCGCTTGCTTGGCTGACTTTCTATATTAAACAACGTTGTTGTAGATATTACAAGCGTTGCATCGGAAAACAAGTTTATTCCCTCGCTCACAAAGCAAAAGCCATCGCGCCCTAGCTCCTCTATTATCGCCCGCTTAATAAATAGCTCCTGACTCTTAGTGTAGGGCTTGGAGCTAACACTATCAGCAGATGCTGCTTGCACGGCGCTCTCCTTTTGCTTTTTTCGAAATTCGCGTCTTCGGCTAGGCTCAGGCTCCTCAATGGTTATTGTCTTTACAAATATCCGTAACAGAAATCCAATGCCCAGCTCAATGGCGGTTGCAATGCTAAACGTCCCAAATAGTACTGTACGCGAAAATCTAAACTCGCGGAGTAGGTACATCAGAATAGCAACAGCCGAAAGCGTTATAAGATTTGCAATAAGAACATCCCGAGTAATATACCTAAAACGCTTATCCTCAAATATATATTTGCCAAGAGCAAAGGAGCTAACAATCCAAATAGCGGAAAAAATTAGAAGCGGATAGGCATAGTTATCTAAGTAGGACTTAACTAAAGATCCTTTAAAAAGAATTGAGGCACAGAACGAGAAGAATAAAACTGATAGGTCAAGCACCGCTCTAACCCATAATCTTTTTTGCATTGTTTTTCTGTTTGGAAGTGCAAGTTACCAACAAGGGCAGTCGTCAGCAACCATTTCATAACAAAAAATCGCAATGGTGTTATAAATCATCATTTGCAAAGCCTTTTTTAGTAAGAATAAAGGTGCTGCTTGCTGTTATTACAGAAACAATTAAACATGTTTTAAAGTAGCGTTTTAAGCTGTTGTGCAATTTGCTTGCCTTGACATTCCGTTGTAACATTGCAGGGAATTTAGTACTCATTTTTTAATAGATTAGGGGGAGTAGTATGTTATCGATTCGGGAGATTTTTAAGTTTGGTTACGGTCCATCGAGCAGCCACACCATTGGCCCTGTGCGAGCAGCCGATATGTTTGCTAAACGCAACCCAGATATTCACAAGTTTAGGGTTACTCTTTATGGGAGTTTGGCTTTAACAGGGAAAGGCCACCATACCGATAGCGCGCTGCAAAAAAGCTTTTTGCCTAATGATGTTGAAATTGTTTGGCAACCCGATATTGCCCTTCCGCTACACCCCAACGGAATGCTTTTTGAAGCCCTTGCTGGTGAGCCCGAGAAAGTGATTGACAACTGGGAGGTGTACAGCATTGGTGGTGGCGACCTTCGCGATAATAATGGCATTCTTAATAACAACGAGATATATAGCCTCGATAATATGTCCGATATCCTTCACTGGTGCAAGCGTGAGGGCAAAACCCTTTGGGAGTTTGTAGAGGACAACGAAGGTCCTGAGATTTGGGAATTTTTGCACGATGTGTGGACAACCATGAAGGATACCATTAAACGAGGTATTGACAATGAGGGCGTGCTACCTGGCCCCGTAAAGCTGGCACGTAGGGCATCTACCCAATACACCAAGGCGATGAACAGTCATGGAACCATAAAAAATGTGGGATTACTGTTTGCCTTTGCTCTAGCAGTATCAGAAGAGAATGCTGCGGGCGGACGCATAGTTACAGCACCAACATGTGGTTCGTCGGGGGTTCTACCTGGCGTGCTGTTTTACCTTAATCGAGAGGAACAGCTTAGCGAGGGTAAAATTCTGCGCGGCTTAGCTACTGCTGGGCTAATAGGAAATCTTGTAAAAAAGAACGCCTCTATATCTGGTGCCGAGGTGGGCTGCCAGGGCGAAATAGGTACGGCTTGTGCTATGGCCTCGGCGGCTATGGCGCAAATTCTTGGCGGCTCGCCAAACCAAATTGAGTATGCTGCCGAGATGGGTATGGAACACAACCTTGGCCTAACCTGCGACCCAGTACTGGGCTATGTTCAAATTCCGTGTATAGAGCGTAACGCCATTGCTGCAAACAAGGCATACTCGTGTGCAGTTTACGCACTTTCATCGGATGGAGGTCACAAGATATCGTTCGATAAAGCTGTTAAAACCATGGCCGAAACTGGTCGCGACATACAGGTAGCCTACCGCGAAACGGGCATTGGTGGATTAGCAAAAAACTGGGAACCATTTGGTATTTAGCACATTCGGTTAAACTACACTGCACATAGGGTTTGCCAACAGAAATATGGCAAACCCTACATTTTATCCGCATATTACCGCTCCAACCAAAAGGAACAAGCATTACCCATTAACCATTTTTAGTGCTATTTTTTTGGGTCTCCCTCAATAATCCTCTTATTTTTGTACTATTGAGTTTACTCTAAGCACATGCATGGCTACTCTTGAGTAAGCCCTTCACACAACCAATCAGCGAAACTAGGAGTTTGAGTTTACTATGGGAATTAAAAAAATTGTTATCCTCATTGTTCTTGCAGTTGCCATTCTTGCAGCAGGATTAATATCCCTACTTTTTTGGCTCGATACCAAAAAGGATAATCGCACCAACCCCATTTATGCCATACCCATTGATGCTGCCCTAATTGCTAAAGTAGAGAAGTACCAATTGTTCTCAGAAGCACTAAAGGGTAATAGTAAGGTTTGGGAAACCCTAACAAGCTATAAAAGCATACGTAGCGCTAACGATTTCCTTGTTAGCATTGATTCGCTTGCCAAACGCTCCTCGGGTTTTAACATGTTGCTACAGAATAGCCCCATATACCTATCAGTCCATCAGGTAGGCAAGGAGGATCTTGGGGCTTTGGCAGCAGCAACACTACCCATTGAGCTCTCCAAGTCCGATTTGGTGGAGCTAATAAAATCGCTAACTGTAGGTAGCTACCTTGTTGATGAGGTAGGCTATGCTGGTGCCGATTTTTACCACGTAACCAATGGCGACTCGATTAACAACAAGGAGTTTTTCATTGGTTACCAAAAGGGCATTGTGGTATGTAGCAACAGCCAACTTATTGCACAGGCATCCATTAGGCAGCTAAACGAGGGTATTTCCTTACAGGACAATGCCAGCTTTAAAGCCATTGCCAAAACCATGGGAAGCCGTGTTGATGCCAATATCTTTATAAACACTAAGAAATTTCCTAAAACCTTTGGCTTTTTAGCATCAAGTGATTACAAAAAGGCCTTCGGTTCCCAATCCGATATAGCGAACTGGATTGAACTTGACCTTTTCCTAAAAAACGATGCAGTTCTACTAAACGGATTTGCCCAAGCACCCGATTCACTTAACGCATTCCTTCGGGTTTTTTCTCGGCAAAAAACCGTTTCAACAAGTTTCCATAGCGTGGTGCCTACACAAGTTGGTGCGTTTGCCTTTATGGGTATCAGCAACCTTGATAACTACCTTAGCGATTACCGCGCATATCTTGACAGGCAAGGTAAGCTCAACAGCTATTCGGCTACCGTATCAAAGCTAAACCGTGAGCTGGGAACCGATGCTCAAGAGCTAATAGCCTCATTCTTTGGCAAAGAGCTAGCTCTAGTGTATGTGCCATTTGAGGGGCTAGAATATGCCGACTGCTGGTTTGTGGTAGCGCAGGCACGAAGCAAAAGCATGGCACAGCAAAACCTTACTTCTGCTGTTCAAGGCTACGCAAAGAAACAGGGAATAGACAACTCGTCGTTTAAAAACGTCTTTAGGGTTGACAGGGAAAAGAGCTTTGATATTTACAAGTTTCCTATAGATGGAATGTTTAGCACCCTTTTTGGTACCCTTTTTAACAACGCATCAACAACAAGTTACACTTTTATTGATGACTTTGTGATTTTTGGCTCATCGTTCGATGCCATTTCCCGCTTTGTGCTATCCAATGTGCACAACAAACAGCTAGCTTCCGATAACCTCTACAAAGGGTTTAGCGAGCTACTCTCGTCGGAATCAAACTTCTTTTTATACATAAACCCAGTACGTGCTCAAGGTGTTTTTAATGAGTTTATGGCACCACAATACGCCACTCAGATAGAGAGCAGCAACCAGGCAATGGCTAATCTTCAGGGTATTGCGCTCCAGCTAAATGGCGGCAGCGACATGGTTTTTACCAATATTGCCACCAGATTCTCATCGGAACAGATTGACGATCCACAAACGGTGTGGGAAACTCGTCTCGACACATCATTTGCCATGAAACCACAGCTGGTGATAAACCACAACACCAACAACCGGGAGATTTTTGTTCAGGATCTTCACAACAAAATTTACCTGATTAACGATGTGGGTCGCGTATTATGGAAACGTAAGCTACCCGAGGCCATCATGGGAGAGGTTAACCAGCTTGACCTATACAAAAATGGCAAGCTACAGCTGGTATTCAACACAGCATCACACCTATGGGCAATTGATCGTAATGGTAACGATGTGGAAGGTTTTCCGGTTAAGCTCCGTTCCGAAGCTACCAATCCAATAGCGGTATTCGACTATGAGGGAACTCGCGACTACCGAATGTTTGTGGCAGGCATTGATAGGCGTATATATGCCTACGACAGCAAAGGCAGGGTTATTTCTGGCTGGAAGTTCGATAAAAGTGAGCGTACGGTGAACGAGCAAATACAGCACTTTAGGGATAAGGGCAAGGATTACATTGTTTTTGCTGATGAGAATCGCCCATACATTCTAGATCGGCAGGGGAGCGAACGCGTTAAACCAGCTCGGTTCTTTAGCAAGGCTCCTTCCAGCAGCTTCATACTAGAAAGCGGTTCGGCTAGAACACCTTCTCGTTTGGTAACAACGGACACATTAGGAGTTGTAAGATTTATTTACTTTGATGGGCAAGTTGACGATTTGCCGCTTAAGGCCTTCTCGGCACAACACTTTTTCGATTACCAAGATGTTAATGCTGATGGACAAAAGGATTTTATTTACCTAGACAATAAACACCTATACGTGTTTGGCAGTAATCAGAAACCCCTATTTGATATTGAGTTTGATAGCGAACCGCTTCCAAAGGTTATCTACTTTAACTTTGGTGGAAGAGATCGCAAGCTTGGAGTTACCTGTAACAGGGAGAGCAAAATATACCTGATTAATGGCAATGGCTCTATCTACGAGGGATTTCCTCTACGTGGCGACACTCCGTTTAGTATAGGGCAGTTTGCCAACACTCGTAGCAAGTTTAACCTTGTTGCTGGCTCTCCATCTGGGTTGCTGTTGAACTACGCTGTTCAATAAAACGTTTCAGGCACTACTAGATGTATTGGAGCGTTTAATGATTATAAAGTAAAACGTTTAACTTCATAAATAATATGGGCATACTTAAATTTTTTGCCATTCTCTTTTTAATATTCATTCTACTTGGCGTTCTAAGCCGATTCCTTTTTGCGTACCTTCTTAGGCGACTAGGGCGTAGGTTTGAGCAACAGCAAAAGGGCTACGGCAAGCCAAAGAGCGAGGGCGAGATAACCGTTGAGGGACAAGCAGACAACAGCAAAAAGGTTTCTAAGGATCTTGGGGAATACGTAGATTACGAAGAGGTTGACCAATAGCTACTGCCTGTAGCATATCAAAATAAAAAAAGTAAGGCTGCCCATGTTTCCAATGGGGCAGCCTTTACTTTTTGTGCTTTTTTGTAATTATAAGAGCATTACTAGCAACCCCCACGGGGCTTATTGCTTATATCAACAACCTTATCGGCGGCTACGTGCGGCGCTTCTGTGCTTGGGCCAACCTTAAATAGCGATTTGTAGTTATAACGCATTTTCTCATCGTTACTATACCATTCTGCTGGGTTTTGAGCATCAAACAAGCTACCTTTTGCAATGCTATAATTTCCTGTTAAGGCAATAAAACTGGTGTACCCCTCATGCATTAGCATAACAAGCGCTTTTACGGCTTCGGCTTCGGTATCGGCATACAATACCTTAACGGCGGCATCGGCCTCACGTATATCGGCGTAATCGTCACTAAAAAGCTCTGATATTGGCATGTTCACCGCATTGGGTAAGCGACCACTTTTATATGCTACAGTATCCCTTACATCAACTAGCAAGTACTGGTTCCCACTAGTTATAAGCGTTTGTAAATCGGCTATGTTAATAAACCGCTGCTCGCTAGTTAGCTCCTTGGTCATACTCACCACCGATTGCTTATATCCACTTGTTAACATTGACTTTCCAATGATTCCTATCGTGAAAAAGCCAACAAAAACAAGGACTATTATGGTTAGCGTTTTACTGCTTTTCATTTTAAACGTATTAAGGTTCATTCCTGTATTAACTGCAAAAAAATATTCACCCAACAGAACTAGCAACCTCCACGGCTGGCCACTTTTACTTCCGATTTTGGGCTAACCGTTGGAGCTGTTGATTGCTTCTTGGTTACCAAATCGGCTTTCCCTTCCTTAAAAATCTTCCTAACCCTTTCACGGAATGCATAAGCAGAATTTGCCTCCATCTTGTATGTATTGGGTTTGGGATTGTTAACCAGGTTGTCGAAAAAGCCATTTAAACCACCTTTAAGCACATAAACATTCTCATAGCCTAACCTAACAGCCATCATCCAGGCTTTTTCGGCTAAAACGGTTCCGTTAGAGTATAACACAACCTTTTGCTCCTTATTGCTTAACTGCTTTTCCCAAACACGACTGGCTATTTGCTCTGCAGGTATGTTTATTGAGCCGGGAAGTGTAAAGTCATTAAAGTCTGCAGTGCTACGAACATCTACAAGCACAATGGGGTGATAGTCGTAAATGAGCTTATATGCAACCTCATCGGGGGTAATGTAGTGCTTGTTAGATGCAACCACCTCGTTAAACGTGCTCTTTGGCAGCTCATTAATGGATGTTAACCTATCGTAAGGAATAAAAATTAGCATGACGCCCACCAGTAGGGCTACCGATACAGGAAGAGTATAGCTCATCCCCTTTGTATCCTCAAGTGCATTTTCTTTATTTACCTTTTGCTCAATTGCAGCAGTAATGCCAAAAGCGGCCAGAGCAACTGCAATAAGGATAAAAGCAAACCATCCCGCAGATATTCCAAGCGACTCAAAAACCAGAATTGGTCCTAGGCTAGAGCCATAGTATAACGCTTCAAACATAGGGTAAGCCTCGCCAAAAATCAGAATCCCTATGGCTATTCCAAGTAGAAAAGCCCATGCGTCAATTTTACCAATAGCTGCAGCGGTTACGCTAGTTCCAGGGCAAAATCCCCCCAGAATAAAGCCAACGCCCATTATTGCTCCGCCAACTATTGCCGACCATAAAAAGGTGGGGTTAATGTAAACAAGGCTAATGTCAATCATCCCCAAATGATTCATTAAGAGTAGCCCAGTCATTGCTGTTATAGCTGCGGTAAAGAATACCCTAAGCACAACAAAATCGTAGCCGTAAAAAACTCCAGCCAGCTTGCGCGACGAGGAGAATCCTGCCTGTTCAAGTACATAGCCAAATGCTATTCCAATGAAGAAGGCGAAAAACAGATCCCACTCCATTCCAACAATTCCTGTAGGTATTAATGGTCCCATAATAATATCTTTTAGCAATTACTATATCCAGAGCTTTCTAAAGAAGTAGGCAACAAGGTATCCTGTGCCAAAAATCGCCATCATGGTAATAAAACCTGCCGACGATAGAACCGCCATGCCGCTGAGCGCTGCACCACTGGTACAACCGCGCCCAAGTTGAGCGCCCAATCCAAAGAGGATTCCTCCCAGTATGGCAAACACAATTCGTGTTGCTGATGTTATTCTTGGCCCTTTATCAACGGTTATCTTTAACCTCCCCGAGATTGCACCCGAGATAAAGCCTCCTATTAACACTCCAAGTACCTCAAGCGCTAACCACGACTTAAGCGGATGCTCACTCTGGCTAACCCGGCTTGCCCAGTATGGTGTTTCAGCAACATGATCTGGTGCAACCTTACTTAGGGTTGCAGTTACAACATCTTTAAATGCTCCGCTAGCACCCAATCCTCGGCCAGAAATATAAATTGCCCCCAAAAGAACTAAGCCTAATAGAACACCGGCTATGTATGGATTTAAATATTTACTCTTTGTTTCCATCTTGTAATGATTTTAGCATCCACCACGTGGTTTTTCTACAACACTAACTATTGGCTCCATCGCTTTTCCTGCACCACTCCCGTCGCCAGTAACTACGGGGAAGTTAACAATCTCTGCAGGAGTAAATGCGCTATGGATATGCGCCTTTAGCATGAGCCCATTCATAAAGCCATTGGCACCAAGCGATAAGGATTTGGCATCGTAGCCAAGCACTCTTAGGTATGCCGTTACAAAGGCGCTATGCTGCCCTGTATAACAGTAAACAGCAATGGATCTATCGGTAGGTAGGGTTCCCAACTGGCTAGTGCGCTTTAAGCTACTCTTGGGCTGATATCGTACAGCACCAGGAATATGGCCCACTGCATAGTCGGGCTGTGGCCAGTAGTTTACTACATAAAAACCATGATTAGGGCCAAATAGCGTATCGGGTTTAATATTGGCAACATCAAAACCCTCAGTCAGTAACTGCAAAACCCTTTCGCGTAAAATGGTATATCCAGTTTTACTTTGCACCGTTAGTTCGGGGAATTTACCCATTGGATTTGGAAGATTCTCAGTTTTCTCAACCATTGGCTCATAGCTACTCGATATGCGTTTTGCCCATACGGAGCCATCCTCGGTCCAACCACCCATACCCCACTTTAGAGCATACACGTTGCTATAGCCCAGCAATCGAATTAAAGATGTTGCATAAGAGGCTGTTTGCCCAGAGTAGCACGCAATGGCAATCTTCTTGAAGCCGTTAGGATCCACCTTCTCTTCAAAGAAGTTGAGCAACTCGGCCATTGGAACATTAATTGCATTCTCAATATGGCCCGAAGCAAATGTTTCCTCATCGCGAATATCAACTACTAAGTAGCCGCTATCCAGGTGATTATATAGTTCCTGAGCCGATACCATTGCGGGAG
>DHVO01000138.1 GCA_002412705.1 Bacteroidales bacterium UBA5206
ATAACAGTACACTTGCAAAGGGAGAAGCTATTCCCTTTGGTGTAAAAAGATGTAAGTCGATATGATATATCGGGAATAGACGGGAGCCTCGGAAGTTATCAGAATTCGAGGGAGATGATGGAGATGAAGAAGTAGTCGGAAGAATCGGGAGTATCAGAAGTTATCGGCAGAACACAAAACGTCTAACATCTTAAATTCTGAACACCAATCACTAAAAACCAAATGCTAACTTTCTCCCATCATGCGCTACTTTTTGGGCTTGTATAGGAAATCGGGTTGGGGTGGATCTGCTGGTTTTTCTATTGGGGCAGCCTTATCTCTTTGTGGGTTTCGTATATCAATGTCCCTAACGTAGTGCCATTGGCCCTTTTCGAACTTAAATCCATCGTAGGAGAAATCGGGTCCATAGAACTGAAAATTACCAACATACTTTTGCTCCGAAGGGGAGAGGTGGTCAAAAACAATTGTGTTGCTGGCCTCATCGTACCGGAGTGCCATTGTTGCTCTTGCAGAGTATTCGAACACAACCCTAGACACGGTTTGGTTTCCCACCACAAGCACCTTATTTCCAAATATTGGTGTTCCTTTTGGGTCGAAGGTAAGAGGTTCTATTCTCTTTTTGGATGAGAATAAGTTGTTGAAATCAAATCCTAAAAGGATGTAAACTGGGTTGCCATTGTATTGTTGCTCTACTATATCGTAGTATAGTGTGCCCATCCACCTATTGGGTGAGCCTAACTCATTTAATGGGTCGGTGTACGTTATGGCCTTGTCAACCAATTCGTGAAGCTCAACGCTATTGGTGCTTGTCTTTACCTGAATAAAGCCAAAGTAAAGATGAGTTCCATTTTGCTGGGGGATATTCCATGTAAAAATGCGTACCTTCTTGTCGTGGGAGCTTATTTTGCCAATGTTCTTTAGCCTTTCGAAAGGGTATTCAAATGCACCCTCTTTTTGTAAGGCATGCTTTAGCAATGCATGGAACTTATTGTTTATTTCTATTTTGGATGCGGGCAACGGTTCTTTAATGAGTGTGGTAAGGGTTTTATCTAGGCTATCCTCTAGCTGCATAAGGGTTACATCTTGTGCGCTAAGTTGTATTACCGTTAAAAAGGTTGAAATTATAGTTAGAACGGTGAACCTTATCATATCAAAACGTATTTATATTGTTAAATAATTACATTTGTGAATTCTTCGGGAATATATGCAAATGCAAATAAAGCGCATTTAAGTTAAACGGATGTACTTGAACAATAAAAATACCAAAGCATGAATTTTAGCGACTTTTTCCACAAGTTACTTTCTTGGAAAGTGTTAATTGGCTTAATTATAGGGGCTGCTGCGGGGTATGCCTATTACCATTTTGTTGGTTGCGATGGGGGATGCCCAATAACCTCAAACCCATGGAAAAGCATGGGCGTTGGAGCATTATCGGGCATTTTGCTTATGTTTCCATCAGATGCTAAACCCGATCGAGAACCCAAGTAATTCTATCGCATGCAATTGCCACCTCTTCCTTAGTAATGGTAAGGGGTGGAGCTATTCTAAATGCCGTATCACAAAAAAGGAACCAGTCGGTTAAGAATCCCGTTTGGGCACCTAGGTGAATTGTTTTTAGTACTTTATCGAACGAGCCCAGCTCAATAGCCATAAATAGCCCATTTGAGCGGATTTCTTTTACTGCAGGGTGCTTGCTAAGTGTTGAACGAAACTGTTGCTCCTTCTCTGCCACAGCACTAATGTAGCCATTGTCCAAAAGAACGTCTAGTGCAGCTATGGCTGCTGCACACGATACTGGATGTCCGCCAAAGGTTGTTATGTGTCCCAGTACGGGGTCGTTGGTTAGGCTGCCCATTATCTCCTTTGATGAGATGAACGCACCTAAAGGCATTCCACCCCCAAGGGCTTTAGCCAGAAGAAGTATGTCGGGTTTTACGCCTAGTTTCTGGAATGCGAAAAGAGAGCCTGTTCTTCCCATGCCTGTTTGTATCTCGTCAAAAACAAGTAGCGTTCCCGTTTGGGTACACCGTTCACGTAATGCTTCCAAATAGCCTGGCGCAGGTGATATAATTCCCCCTTCGCCCTGTATGGGCTCAATAATTACACAGGCGGTTTGCTCCGATATTTGTTCTAAATCGGCAACGGAATTGTATTCAATTCTGCGAGTTCCCGGCATTAGCGGACGAAACGAGCGTTGTGGCTCGGCGCTACCCATTACACTTAGCGCTCCAATGGTGCTGCCGTGGTATGCATTGTTGCACGATATTACTTCGTATCGGCGGGTGTAACGTTTTGCTAATTTAATAGCGCCTTCAACGGCCTCGCTACCCGAGTTTACAAAGTACACATTGTCCAGTCCTGTGCCTGCTTGCTCTGCCAGTTTTTGAGCAAGCCTTACCTGTGGGTACTGAATAACCTCGCCGTAAACCATTAGGTGCATGTACCGTGAGGCTTGTTCAGCCACAGCGCTAACCACAGCGGGATGGCAATGCCCCACATTACAAACGGAAACCCCCGAAATTAGATCGATAATATTCTTCCCCTCTGGTGTATAAAGATAAATCCCCTCTGCTCTATCTATCTCAAGCTGAAGAGGGGAATCAGATGTTTGGGCAAGGTTTTGAAGAAAAAGCTGCCTTAAACCTACCATTAAAGTTATTTGTTCATTAAGTTGATTTCTTTCAGTAGCTTATCCCTGTATGATTTACCAATAGGAATAACCTTTTTTCCGTCGGCAAGTTTAATAATTATTGAGTTATCCTCAATGGATGCAATTCTACTAATGTTTACAATAAAAGAGCGGTGTACCCGTTTAAATCTAGTGGCAGGTAACTGGCTTTCTATTGCCTTCATGGTGAAGTGTATGGTAAACTTATCGGTTGTAGCGTTTATTACTACATAGTTTTCCAATGCTTCAACCCAAAGAATATCGTTGTACTTAAGGCGAACAAGGGAACTGTTTTTCTTTATGAAGATTTCCTTTTCTGCATCAATATCATGCTTAGTATTAGCAAATACATCAAAGGCTTTATTTACTGCTTTAAAAAAGCGAGCGTAGGTCACCGGTTTAAGTAAATAGTCGGTAACGCTGTATTCAAATGCTTCTAAAGCATATTTTTCCTTTGAAGATACAATGATAATCTGCGGAGGCCTTGCAAGAGTTGTTAAAAACTCAATGCCGCTCATCTCAGGCATTTCAATGTCTAAGAAAATAAGATCAATCTCGTTACCCTGTTTCAGGTAATTAATGGCCTCTACAGGGCCAGAGAAAGATTGGGTGAGCGTAAGGTACTCCGTGCGTTTCACGAACTCCTCAATAACTCGCCTCGATAGATCGTCGTCGTCAATTATGATACAATTCATAACACCGTCTTTGTTAAGCCGAATTTACAAAAAAACCCTTATAACATACAAGGATATAACTTTTTAAATTCATTCTAAATATAACACCTTTCTTTTAAAAAACGCTTTTTTATTAGATCACAGCGTTTTACCGCTAGGTTTAGCCAGTGGTACATGAGTTCATTCCGTTCATTATCTGATAGTTTGTAAGGGATATTAGTTTCTGCAAGTCGAGAAATTAGAGTGTTAACCACTATTCCTGCCGAAACAGAGATGTTAAAGCTTTCTGTAAATCCAACCATCGGAATCGTAATAAATTCATCAGCGGCATTTAGTACCTCTTTCGATAAACCAGCGTGCTCATTGCCAAAAAATAGGGCCATCTTCCCCTTTTCTAGGTCTATTGTTGTGGCTGAAACCTCATTTTTGTGAGGAGAAGTGGCTACAATTCGGTACCCTTGCGACTTAAGGCTGGCAATTACATCTCCTATGGACTGGTTGATGTTAGAGTACTTATGGATATTAAGCCACTTTGAAGCGCCTTTAACAACATTGGGGTTTAACGAAAAGGCACTCTGCTTCTCATATATGTGTACATCTTGTACTCCTAGGCACTCGCACGTTCGCAGAACCGCACTTGCATTCTGCGATTGGTAAATATCCTCAAGTACAACGGTAAGATATCGGGTTCTACTATTAAGTACCTTGTTAAATAGGGCAACACGCTCCTCGGAAAGAAACCCAGCTAAGTAATCAGTTAGCTCTGACCTTAGGTTAGGGTAGTTTTCAAAAAGATGTTCCATTTCATCAATTGTTGGAAATAAAAAAGGGAGGCTGGTTTTCCAATCTCCCCCTTTAAAAAAAACTAGATAAAGCTATCTATTGTACAGAATCGTTAAGTTCGCTGCCTGGTTTGAATTTAACAACCTTCTTAGCCTTAATGGTAATAGGCTTGCCAGTTTGAGGATTGCGACCGGTACGAGCGCTTCTCTCAGAAAGTGAGAAAGAACCAAAACCTACAAGAGCAACTCTATCACCTTGTTTTAGAGCGTCAGAAGTAGCTTTTACAAATCCGTCTAGAGCTTTTTTGGCATCAGCCTTAGTAATGTTGGCTTCAGCAGCAATTGCATCAATCAGTTGTGCTTTGTTCATAACTAGTAGTTTTTAGGGTTAGTAAAGCAAATTAACCAACTTATACACAAATATAGCGTTTTTATTGGGTTTCCAAACTTTTGCAAAAAAAAACATTCATTTAACCCCCTATTTTATTGCCGTTTACAAACTGAGGGTTGAACTAAGTGCTAAATTATTGAAAAAAAACCTAAAAAAGCAAGGGGTTCGGGGGGAAAAATATTATTTATTTTCAAACGGGATTTTTGTAAAACAAAAAAAGAATCTACTTTTGCAGCGGAGAAATGGCAGAGCGGTCGAATGCGGCGGTCTTGAAAACCGTTGAACTGAGAGGTTCCGGGGGTTCGAATCCCTCTTTCTCCGCCACGACCACCTACAAGAGACCGATGGTCTCTTGTTACGTTTTGGAGAGATGCCGGAGCGGTCGAACGGGACGGTCTCGAAAACCGTTGTACTGGGTAACTGGTACCGAGGGTTCGAATCCCTCTCTCTCCGCTGGAAAAAAAGAATTTCGAAGCAAAAGCCTGTAGGTCAATACTTACGGGCTTTTTTATTTGTGCATAGTGATGAGTTAAAGAGCGGTTTAAACTATCTTTTGGGTGGAGTTTCTGGTGGAGGAGATCTAGTTGTACTAAAAAGTCCACCAATTGGAATGTAGCATACTCCAAAAGTATGCAGTGATAGCTTTAGCGCAATAGCGCTAGCACCAATCTAAGTGGCGCTAACGCTTTTGGCGCTGTATTCTGTGTTGAGTATGGTTTTGTTATGCAAGTTTCTCTTTTAGGTAGAAGCCTGTATGCGATTCCTTGCAGCTGACTATAGCCTCTGGGGTTCCTTCAAATACAAGTGTACCTCCATTTTCGCCTCCTTCGGGACCCAAATCGATAAGCCAATCGGCACATTTTATTACTTCTGGGTTGTGTTCAATTACAATAAGGCTATGCCCCTTGGAGAGTAGTGCGTTAAATGCATCGAGCAGCTTGCGAATGTCGTGGAAGTGAAGCCCTGTTGTTGGCTCATCAAATATAAATAGGTGTGGCTGTACTGCTTGATCCTTTTGAAGGAAGGATGCTAGCTTAACACGCTGGCTTTCGCCACCACTAAGTGTGCTAGACGATTGCCCAAGCTTAATATAGCCTAGCCCTACATCTTGGAGCGGCTTTAGCTTTTCAGCAATCTTTTTGGGTGTAGTAGCCTTATCCTCAGCAAAGAACTCTATTGCTTGGTTTACAGTCATGTCCAGTACATCGTAAATACTGGCTCCGCGGTACTTTACCTCCAGTACGTCTTCTTTGAAACGCTTTCCTCCACAGTTTTCGCACACAAGGGTAACGTCGGCCATAAACTGCATTTCTACTTTAATTACACCTTCACCTTGGCACTCCTCGCATCGTCCTCCCTCAACGTTAAATGAGAAGTGAGCAGGCTTGTAGCCACTGCGTTTGGCATAGGGCTGTTCGGAGAAGAGCTTGCGAATTTCGTCGTAAGCTTTAATGTAGGTTACAGGGTTGCTTCGCGATGACCTACCAATGGGATTTTGGTCAATCATCTCTATACCTTTTATAATATGTATGTCTCCATTTATGGTATCGTGTTCACCTGGACGCTCTCCTGTACCCAGTATTTGCTTTGCTAGGGCAGGATAGAGTATTGATTTTACGAGTGTGGATTTTCCAGAGCCGCTAACACCTGTAACCACAGTCATAGTATTTAAAGGAAACTTAACCGTTATGTTCTTTAGGTTGTTTTCTCTAGCGCCTACAAGCTCCACGTAGCTATTCCACTTGCGTCTTGGTGATGGAACCTCAATTTGTTCCATGCCAGTAATGTATTTTGCGGTAAGGCTCTCTGCTTTTTGTAGTTCCTTAGCATCGCCCTGAAACACGACTTCGCCACCTAAACGGCCTGCGTAGGGGCCAATGTCAATAATGTAATCGGCATGGCGAATAATATCCTCATCGTGCTCAACCACTACAACGGTGTTGCCCAAGTCGCGAAGCGACTTAAGAACGTTAATAAGCAGATGCGTGTCGCGGGAGTGCAACCCAATGGATGGCTCGTCTAGTATATAGAGTGAGCCTACTAGGCTGCTTCCCAGTGATGTGGCTAGGTTGATACGCTGGCTCTCGCCTCCCGATAGGCTAGCCGAAAGTCGGTTTAGGGTTAGGTAGCCCAAACCAACGTTCACAAGGAAACCTATTCTGTTCCTTATCTCTATTAGGATACGCTTGGCAACCTTTTCCTCTGTAGTATCAAGTGTAAGGTTGTTAAAAAAATTGTTTAGCTTGTCGATGGGGAGAGTAACCAAATCGGTAATGGTATGGTTGCTTACCTTAACGTACGAGGCCTCTTTTCTAAGTCTGGTTCCTTTGCAAATGGGGCAGGTTGTTTTCCCCATGTAGCGGGAAAGCATCACTCTATACTGTATTTTGTACTTTTTCTCCTCCAGGTGAGCAAAGAAATCGTTTATTCCATCAAAGTGGCGATTCCCTTCCCATAGAATCTGCTTTTGCTCTGGTGTAAGCTGATAGTAGGGGCGGTGAATGGGAAAATCGAATTTGCCAGCAACCTTAACCAAAGCATTTTTGTATGCACTCATGGTTTCGCCTTTCCAACAGGCTACTGCATCTTCATATATGGATAGTCCCTTATTGGGAATAACTAAATCCTCATCTATCCCAATAACTTTACCATAGCCCTCGCATTTTGGACATGCACCCAGCGGGTTATTGAAGCTGAAAAGATGATCGGTTGGTTCGTCAAACTCTATCCCGTCCTCTTCGAACCGATTGGAGAAATGAGATTGTACTGCATCGCTACTGTCGGGCTGGGCTTTTACTACGCATGAGCCATTTCCCTCTGAGAACGCCGTTTGGATTGAGTCGGCGCAACGGCTAATAAAATCATCGTCGGATGATAAGGCAAAGCGGTCAATTACTAGGCGCAAATCTGTTTCGGCTATGGAGAGTAGTTCTCTGTTGGCCGCTTCGTCAATCCTTAAAATCTGATTGCCAACCTCAATTCTAGTAAAACCTTCTTTGCTAAGAATTTCAAGCACTTCCTGAATGCTGCGGTTCTCCTTTTTATTAATAGGTGCAAGTATTGTAAACTTTGTACCATCGGGATGCGATGTAATAAAGTCCACAACATCGGAAACGGAATGGCGCTTAACCTGCTTGCCTGAAACAGGGGAGTACGTACGTCCTACACGGGCAAATAGAAGCTTTAGGTAATCGTAAATTTCAGTAGAGGTACCAACCGTTGAACGCGGGTTGCGGGTATTCACTTTTTGCTCAATGGCAATGGCTGGGGGAATGCCCGTTATGCTGTCCACCTCGGGCTTAGAAACTCGTCCAAGGAACTGCCGTGCATAGGCCGATAGGCTCTCAACGTATCGCCGTTGCCCTTCGGCGTATATGGTATCAAAGGCTAAGGACGACTTACCCGAACCCGATAACCCTGTTATTACAATTAACTTATTACGTGGAATGTCGAGGCTTATGTTTTTTAGGTTGTGCACCCTAGCCCCTTTTATAGAGATTACGTTGTTGCTTTTACCGCTCATCAGAAAAAATTTAACCCACAAAGTTAGCTTATTGAAACGTGAAACGTGAAACGTTTAGCGTGAAACGATTTGATTTCTGCCAAAATATTAAGGTTTAGGTGTTTCGAGTTAAAAGTTAAAGGTTAAGAGTTAAGTTAAAAGTTAAAAGTTAAACGTTAAACGTTAAAAGTTAAAAGTTAAAAGTTAAAAGTTAAAAGTTAGAAGTTAAAGGTTAAAGATTTTCATTATCTTCTTCATCTTCTTCCTCTTCTTCATCTCCCTCATCTCCTTCATCTCCTTCATCTCCTTCATCTCCTTCATCTCCCTCATCTCCCTCATCTCCCTCAAATTCTAATAACTTCCGAGGCTCCCGTTTACTCCCCATATATCATATTGTCTAACGTCTAACATGCGCGTATTTCTTTTTCTCGGAAAAATGATTTACTTTGGCACGGTAAATGTTTCACATCAACCCATCTAACTAAAACGGAGGATCTGCCTATAGCAAAGTTCTACACCTTAACCAAAATAAAAGGAGGTAGCTTTGGAGACTCTAATACCAACCGATCACGAGCTGGTTCAAGAGTTCGTTAATGGCAGCCGTACTGCAATTGAGACTCTTATTAAACGTCATCAGAAAAGGGTGTATGGATATATCCTTCTTCTTGTAAAGAATCAGCATTTAGCCGAAGATATTTTTCAGGATACCTTTGTAAAGGTTATTAAATCTTTACAGGAGGGGCGTTACAATGATAATGGCCGATTTGTATCGTGGGTAATGCGTATTGCTCATAACCTAATAATCGACCACTTTAGGCGTGAGCGCCAGAATTGCATTATCTCAAACGATGCTCTGGAGTACGATCTGTTTAACACGCCAAAATTTTCGCCCAAAAATATTGAGGACGATATTGTGCATGAGCAGATAATAGACTCCGTGCGTGAACTTGTGCAGCAGCTCCCTCCCGAACAGCGTGAGGTTGTTCTGCTTAGACACTACGCCGACCTTAGTTTTAAGGAGATTGCCGAGCAAACTAACGTGAGCATAAACACGGCTTTGGGGCGTATGCGCTATGCGCTGATGAATATTAGAAAGCAAATGGAGAAGAACAATATTACCCTAACTGCTATATAGTTACTTTGGAATCTGACAGTTTTTTGTTGGTAGAGCAGATTTATGGGGGTGTGTAAAATATTCTTTAGGTGTTTGCGTTTTGTAGAGAAACAACCCAATATGCAGATGCCTATGAATGGAAGTTCTACACACTTACACTTTACTTACACCCGCCACTTGACAAAAACTGTTAGTGATATTGAAATTTTTGATGATTACTTAGATGAGCTGAACTATTTAAGTGAGGCATTTGAGCAGCTGGTAGATGAAGTACCACAAATTACGGACGATGCCTTGGAGCGCATTCTAACCAAAGCAGGTGTATGATATTAGGGAGCAGAGATGCTCCCTTTTTTTGTAAAAAAAATGACTTACCTCTTGACAAATGATTTTTGGTGTGATATATTTGTGATATCAAAATAATATCATTCTGTTATGGAAAAACATTTCAAACCAATTTCGGGTTATCCCATTGTGCTGGTAGTGCTAGCGCTAATTGCAGGTTCCATTTATGCTATTGTTCTCACAGAGAACCCTGTTTTTATGATAGGTATAGCATTGGCTGTTTTCCTTATTCCTGGTTTTTTGGTTGTAAACCCCAATGAATCGGCCGTTTGTATCCTGTTTGGTAAGTACACAGGAACTGTAAAGAACAACGGTTTTTACTGGGTAAATCCATTTTATGTAAAGAAGAAGATCTCGTTACGGGCTAGAAATTTCGATAGCCAGCCCATTAAGGTTAACGACAAGGTGGGAAATCCAATAATGATTGGATTGGTGCTAGTATGGAAGGTGGAGGATACCTATAAGGCTGCTTTTGATGTGGATCAGTACGAGCACTTTGTAATGGTACAGAGCGATGCTGCCCTGCGAAAAATGGCTGGAATGTTTCCCTACGATAATTTTGAGGATGAGAACGCCGATATCACACTTCGTGCCAGTGGCGAAGAGGTAAGTAGCCGCTTAGAGCTTGAGCTAAGAGAACGCTTGGCAATAGCAGGTATTAATGTTATTGAGGCAAGAATAAACTATATAGCCTATGCCGCAGAAATTGCTGGGGCAATGCTTCGCCGTCAGCAAGCTACTGCTATTGTTGCTGCCCGTGAAAAAATTGTTGAGGGTGCCGTAGGTATGGTGCAAATGGCGCTGGACCAGCTAATGGAGAAGAAGATTGTTGATTTTGATGAAGAGAAAAAGGCTGCCATGGTTAGTAACTTAATGGTTGTGCTTTGCTCTGATGAGTCGGCACGCCCAGTTGTAAACACTGGAACTTTACACCAGTAGCGTATGAGTACCGATACTTTTGAGGCTTATTTTGATGTGGCCGAGAGGCTAGGGTTTGAGTTTAGGTGCTCCGAGAGTAATAGGAGGCTAGTGGTAACACCTAACGATCCCATATCCAACAAAAAGTTTTTCTATCTAAAGAAAGGCGATACTGCTTACTATGCGTTGGATTCCTACGGAGCAAAGGGTGGATCGTCAACCACGTTCTCGGGGGTGTACAGGGCTTTGCCAGCCAAAGGAATTAATGTTGAGTCGTTTGTATCCAAACGGTACTGGTTTGATCCGCTTGTAGGTTGCTTTAGGGTAAAAACAGGTAACTCATACCTGGATAAGCACCTTTCTGTAGAAACAGATAATATTGAGCAAACTTCGCAATTCCTGAGTGTGCGAATAGCCGACCAGTACTTAGCATTATGGAAGGCTTATACCCCCATTCGCTTGGTAATTGCATATGATTATTTGAAATTCCCTGCGGAGTTTAGAGAAAAGTTGATAATAGGAGTAGAGAGAAATATGTGGGTTCCAGTGGAACAGTTTGAGAAAACCTATGCTGACTTTTGTGTTATGCTAGATGCTATACAGAGCAGGAGGTAAGGAGAATAAGCTATGTCGAAGAAAAAATCATTTATGCTGAGGATCGATCCAGATAAGATGGATGCGCTGGAGAAGTGGGCTGCCGATGAGTTTAGGAGCATAAATGGGCAACTTGAGTGGATTATAGATCAGGCCCTGAAGAAATCGGGTAGAATAAAACAGAAAACGGGTGGCAATGCAGAGCCGCCCATACAGGAGGATATAACCAATGAATAGATTAGTTACCGATAGGTACAGCTGTCCCAAATGCGGATGCAAGCAGTTTGATATTGGCGAGATGCACGTAGCAGGGAGCACACTTGCTAAACTTTTTGATATCCAGAATAAAAAATTCTCGTTGGTAACCTGCTCTAAATGTGGATTTACAGAGATGTATAAGGTTCCTTCGTCGGATTTGAAAAATGTGCTCGACTTTGTAATTGGCGGCTAGTAGTTTGCAATATTTGCTATATGACAAGCAGCTAAAGCAGCCGTTTCTGTTCTGAGTCTTGCTGGTCCTAATGATATTTCGGCAAACCCCTTGGCCAGAGCCAGTTCAATCTCCAGCGGACTAAAATCTCCTTCGGGACCAATAAGAATGGTAACCTCAGCACCTGGGGTTACCTTTTTGTTTAGTAACGGTAGGTTTTTACTCTGGCAGTGAGCAATAAAAAGGTCGCCGCTATGATTACCGTTGATGAACTCCTTAAACGTTTGTTGTGGAGCAATGGTTGGCTTATACGCTTTAATAGACTGCTTTACTGCTGATACAATTATGCGCTCAACACGTTCAATGTTAACCTGTTTGCGCTCCGAGTGCTCCGATATTATGGGTATAAAGCAATCGGCTCCAATCTCTGTTGCTTTCTCTATAAACCACTCAAACCTATCGATGTTTTTTGTTGGGGCTACGGCCATGTTTAATAGAAAAGGGCGCTTCTCAAACTCCTCGATACGAGAAATAGCCTCAACCACACATCGTTTTGGGTGCGTATCAACTATTTTTGCTGTAACCAGCGTGCCATGCCCATCAATAAGGGTAATTTCATCGCCGGCTTGCATTCGCAGAACCTTAATGCAGTGCTTGGATTCCTCTTCGGGAAGTAGAAATTGGTTGCCCTTTAAGTCGGGTAGATAAAATAATTGCATATACCTTTGCTAGAGTGATGCGCCAAAGGTAGTGATTATTGGTGATGAGTCACAAGCAACAACAAATCCATTTAGCATGAAAATTGGTTTGCTCTCTGATACCCACGGCCACTGGGACGATAACTTGGCCAATTTTTTTGAACCCTGCAATGAGCTATGGCATGCTGGCGATATTGGTAATATTGATACTGCCGATAGAATAGCTGCCTTTAAGCCCCTACGAGCTGTTTATGGTAATATTGACGACGGAATTGTAAGGAGATCGTACCCAGAGGTTTTGTCTTTTACCGCTGATGGCGTTAAGGTGCTAATAAAGCACATAGGAGGGTATCCTAATAGGTACGATAAAACTGCAGTACCATATATTCTTAGCGAGAAACCAACCCTTTTTATTAGTGGGCATTCCCATATTCTTAAAGTGATGTTCGATAAAAAGTTTAACATGCTACATATTAACCCAGGAGCCGCTGGTATTAGTGGCTTTCATAATGTAAGAACGGCTGTTAGATTTACCATAGAGGGAGATAAAATAGGTGATTTAGAGGTTTGGGAACTGCCCAGAAGGTAGTTTGTCTTTTTTTATGTAATATTGTGTGTACTACTTAAAAAGCAATGCTATGCTGAG
>DHVO01000002.1 GCA_002412705.1 Bacteroidales bacterium UBA5206
GTAGGACCAGCCGCCCACTACACCGATTTTGCGGGCATAGCCTCGGCGCCTGTAAAAAAAGGCGAGCTAACCTTTGTTGACACATGGGCTGGTAGAGGGGGCTTTGGCACAAAGCTGTTTAAGGAGCACGGCATTATTGGAGTTATTTACGGGGGCACATATATCGATGAGGACTTTCGTGACCGAAACGTTGCCGATGCTTGGTTCCAGGACAAGTACCAGAAAAAGCTTGCGGCAAAAGACATGGAGGCAACAACCAAGTATAGGTTCGACCCAAAATTTGATACAGGCGGTACCTTTGGTGTAAACTTTGCCACCCTAGAAGACCGAATTATTGCCTTTAACTACCGCTCCATTTTCATGACCCGTGAGCAACGCCTATATATTCACGAAAACTTTATTGTAAACCACTACCTAAAGCAGTTTAACGAGGAAACCATAAAAACCAAGCAGCAAAAAACCTGCGGGGAACCCTGCTCTGCCGTTTGCAAAAAAATGAATGGCAAGTACAAAAAGGACTATGAGCCATACCAAACAATGGGGCCGCTTTGTGGGGTTTTTGACCAACGCGCAGCCGAGGCGCTCAACCACCTTGCCGATACGTTGGGATTTGATGCAATATCGGTTGGTGGTGTAATATCATGGCTTATGGAGTGCCTAGTTGAGGGGCTTATTACTCCCGAGGAACTTGGGGTAACTGATATTCCAAACTTTACCATAGACAACTTTAGAGTAGTTGAGGATTCGTGGCACAACGCCAACATTGGCTTAGCGCTCCTTGTTCAAATGGTTAAACCCAACAGCCCCATTAATCTATTGCAAGGAGCCCGAAAGTTTGCACGCCACCTTGCCCGTAAAAAGGGAAAGAAAGTGTTAGACCTGTTTGTTTACAACGCATTTGCCCGTCAGGGTTGGATTGTTCCAAACCAGTACTGGAGCCCAGGCGTGCTATCGCCCATGCCAATAATGGGTAAGTACTACATGAACTACGGCAAAGAGTTTCTACCGCCCCGCGAGTTGGGGCGTGAAAACGCAAAGCGGATGCTCAAGGAACTTATGATGGATAACCTTGGCATTTGTCGGTTCCATCGTGCTTGGGCCGAGGATATTATGCCCGATGTTATGGACTCCCTATTCTGCTGCCGCAAGGAGTTTCTTGAGTCACTTGAGCTAACAGCCAGTAGAACCAATAGCCGCAACTCATCCATTTTCTGGGAAAGCGAGCGCAACATCGATTTTGTATTCCGCTTCCTCCTAAAAAAACGCGACGAGGATGGATGCGACTCCCCCGAGCTGCAAAAGTGGATTGATGCTTTTGAAAAGGATAAGAACGCGGCAGCACTCGACTACTGGTACGAGATACACAAAGGAGCTCACGAGCTGCTTAGGGAGTTCCCTGCCTAGATTATTTTTTAAAACCAAGAGCCAAAGCGGTAGCCTTCAATACCCTTAATTAGAATAAACTTCTATCCATCGGGAGTAGTGGCTTCAATGCATACACCAGTCCTGTTATTCAGTAGGGAATTGTTTATCCATTGTAACAAGTCCTTCCCACTGAAGGCAATAAATACGCTCTTGGTCGAAGTGTTATAAAAGCAAAGAAATAGAACACCCCCCTTAACGTTAGTTAACAAAACAGGTGCAGCAAAAGTGTTACTTAAGGGGTCATTAATGCGTCGTATGTAAAACAACAAGGGAGAGGTTGAACCAAAATCGAACAAGTGCTGTGCGAAATCGGACAAAACCCAACATCACCCAGCAAGCATAACTCCCTGAAATAGTGCATACAGAAAGCAACGGCACAAGTTATGAAAGCATTTATACCGTAGTAAAACCATAAGCCATGAGAGTAAACCTAAAAGAGAACGAAACCGTGATTAAAGTGGCCGACACAAGTTATGTTGAGTCCCAATCGCGCGTAACAGGGAAGTTTATACTAACAAACCAAAGAATCTACTTTAAGTCTGTAGAGGAAACCAACAATGGAGTAGATTTTGAGATCCTTTTCTCGCAAATTCGGGAAATTCTTTTCTTTAACACATGGAAAGTAATACCCAATGGGCTAAGTGTTATAACCAAAGAGGGTTCGGAGCTCAAGTTTTTAATAAAAAATAGAGACTCTTGGTGCCAGATGATAAATAAGATGTACTAGTTGCCCTAACATAGCAGCACTCAAAAAAAAGAGGTTCGGTAAATAATTACCGAACCTCTTTTTGTATCAACCAAATCTATTGCAAAGGTTTTACAACCTCAATTAGCTCTGGTAAGTCCATTCCAATATTCTTAAGGTGCTCAATGGTTGGAACGCCATTCTTGTTCCATCCACGACGCTTGTAAACGGCATCAAGTAGCATCTCATAACGCTCCTCGCGGTACTTGCGGGTAGCATCCATTTTCTCCTCAAGAGTCATGTTGGTTGGATCAACACCCACCTGCTCCTTAAGCTGCTTATCGTAGCGCTCTTGGCGGCTTAGGTACTCCTCTTTGGTTACAGGACCCGCTGCGCGGTATGGCTGGGCATCGTGCTTACGTAGTCCATAACCACGGCGAATATTGAATATACGCTGGAAGTTATACACTCGCTCCGACTGCCTAATCATCTCGTCCTTATCGATATTATTTCCTGTTACACCGTTGTAAACGGCAACGTAATTATCAACGTGTCCAGGAATTTTATGAGGTTCAGGCTTATCCTTATTATCCTTAGGTACAACATCGTTCCAAGGTAATTTACAGAATCCCTGTAAACCAAACCATGTTCTAAACATTGGGAAATAGTGCAACGCCTCTGCTTTAGCCTCAAAGGTTGGAAGCTGGTTGTTAACCATATCCATAAATATAAGCCAAGCCTCGTCGTGCTGTGGACCCTTGTTGGTCATGGCATAGCCACCTTGCTGCGCAAGAGACTCCTTTGAAACGTACTGAGAGTACTCTAGTCCCTTACCCTCCATACCTATATCGTTTAGGAACTTCGCATCGGCACCAAAGTGCTCAACAAAGTACTGCTTCATGCGGCGAACGCCCATACCCACAATTTTACCAAAACCTTCGCCACGAGCTAGCTGGTGCATAAGTTCAAGTGCTGCTTCGGCATTACCAAAGTTAAGCTCTAGGCCACCTGTACGCTCCTTGTTAAGGATACCATTCTCGTAACACTCCATAACAAAAGCCACACAGGTTCCCCAAGTGATGGTACAAATTCCATAGGTATCGCAGTAGAAGTTGGCCTCAATAATGGCATCGTAGTCAAAAATACCAAGGTTAGAACCTAGACCTGCAGCTGTTTCGTACTCAGGACCGTCAACAATAACCTTTTGGCCTTTGTACGGACCAGTTTTTAGTTCGAAATCATCAACACCTTTTGAGCAGGACATGGCACAACCAATCCAGCAACCATCTGGCACACCTAGGGTAAAGTACTTATCGCGAAGGATATCGCTATGTATTTTAATACCATCGGCATGGCTACCGTACTTAAAGTTGTGGGTAGGAAGCAAATCGTAATCGTTCATCACGTTAACGATGTTTGCAGTTCCCTTTTTACGCATTTGGCACTGGTGGTCGTCCAATTCGCGAATCTCCTGCTGGTAGCTACGGCCACGAGCGGTAATAGCCTCAAGATCGGCTACATTGTTAAGGTTACCGCCAACGCCATCAACCTTAGCCACAATAGCCTTAATCTTTTTGTCGCGCATAACGGTTCCTAAACCACCGCGACCTGCTTGTTTAAGCCTTACCTTTTTACGTTTAGGATCGTAGAAAGTAAAGTTAATCATACCAATTAGAGAGTGCTCTGCAGCAGCACCAGTAGAAACAATACCAATGTTCTTAGCATCCTTCTCGTTCTCGGCATAAAACTCTGTTAGCTCCTCGGCAAGGATATGGGAATCGGTAGAAAAACCTGGGTCTTCAAAAATCTCAACAGTATGGTTCTTGCCATCAATATAAATAATAACATCCTTCTCTGCTTTACCTTGTATCTCAAGGGCATCAAAACCGCTAAACTTAAGGAATGGGCCAAAGAATCCACCCACGTTCGAGTCCATAATAGAATCGGTTTGTGGCGATATGGATACAAGAAGCGATTTCCCTGTACCAGAGTACTGAGTAATGCCAGCAACAGGGCCAGATGCTATGTTTAGCTCATTCTCAGGATCGTTCCACTTTGTGGTTGGAGTTGTTGCATCCCAAAGTAAACGTAGTCCGTAACCCTTTCCGCCAACAAACTTCTCTTTCATTTGAGCAGGAACTGGTTTTTCTTTAATCTCGTTACTTGAAAGGTTGATGTAAAGAGTCTTGTCGGTGTAACCACGATACAGCGCTTTCCACTGGTACTCCCAGCGTACAAGCTGCTTTTGCTTGGCTTTCATCTCGGCAATATTCATACTGTGTGTATTTTGGTTTTTCGTTTTGGTCTGAGTATGCTTATACAAGCATCAAATATATTCACAAATATAGTTATGTAATATGATTATTATCAATATGCACCTCTTTGCATATCGCATAAATAAAGGCGTTGCAGGAGGTTAGCCTGATAAACCTAAGTGCAAAATTGGTTTTTGTTAACAAGTGCACATGGCTGCTGTTAACAGGTGCAAATAATGCAATGCAAATGACACAAAATTTACCACAAGTAATAAATTTGCTAAGGACAAAAAAGGATTGCAATGAAGAACAAGAACATTCTAGTTTCGGGCTCAAGCCAAGGTTTGGGTTACGCAACAGCCGAAGAGCTGGCTAGTAGAGGCGCCAACATTTTTATTGGTAGCAGAAACATAGCGTCCATTGAAACAGCGGCAAAAAAGATAAAAGAATCGGCTAAAGGTAAAGTAGAGTGGGGACTACTAGATGTAACCAACGAGGAATCTATTGCAAAATGGGTTAACGAAGGTGCATCTACACTTGGCAGCATAGATGGACTTGTAGTAAACGCAGGTGGGCCAAAACCAGGAACCTTTGAGCAGCTATCCACTGCCGATTGGGAACAAGGTTTTAGGTTAACGCTTATGGGCGCAGTAAACCTAATAAACGCAGCAATCCCACATTTCAAGAGCAATAACGCTGGAGCTATTGTTACCATAACTTCGCTAAGCGTAAAGGAACCCATTGATATTCTACTGCTATCGAACGTATTTAGAGCAGGGGTAACCAGTCTGGCTAAAAGCCTATCCAACGAACTGGCCAAGTACAATATACGCGTAAACAACATAATGCCAGGCCGATTCAACACCGAGCGCATTGTTGAGCTGGATACGCTAGCAGCTCAAAGGGCAAACAAATCGGCAAAGGAGATAAAGTCCCAATTTGAGGAAAAAATACCCTTAGGTAGGTATGGAAACCCCAAAGAACTAGCCAAAGCTGCTGCATTCCTCCTCTCCGACGATGCTTCTTACATCACTGGCCAATCGCTGGCGGTTGATGGTGGTATTATAAAAACGGTATGGTAACAGGTTACTTGTGCACAAAACCACCTTTGCAGCATAAAACGGGTATATTGCACTAAATGCAATACATTTGGCTTACCAACTTACTTCAAAAATGAGAATTGATCACATAGCCATTTGGGTTAAAAACCTTGACAAAATGGTTGATTTTTACTGTAACTACCTAAATGGAAGTGCAAGCAATACATACCACAATCCACAAAAGGGTTTCACATCCCAGTTCATAAGTTTTACTGGCGGAGCAAGGCTTGAGCTTATGCACACGGTAAACCTAAATGAGCAACATCGCCTTGAATTTGGCCAGGGTTTAACCCACATAGCCTTTTCCGTTGGAAGCAAGGAGATGGTTGACAATCTCACCAACGAGCTAAGAGCCAACGGCAACACCATTATCTCCGAGCCCAGAACCACTGGCGATGGCTACTACGAGAGCGTAGTGCTTGATCCAGAAGGCAATTACATTGAAATAACTATTTAATCCAACGCCATGAGAATGCTAACACTTTTCGCGCTATCAGCACTAATAGGAATTGCTGCATGTACTCACCCAAAACAGGAAGAGACTACAAGTAACAATGGTTACGACTCCTTACTAGCGCAAAAACTTGGTGCCGACGACTATGGAATGAAACTTTACGTTTTTGCCACACTTAAAACGGGTCCAACTGTTATAACCGACTCTGCACAAAGAGCAGCGCTAATGCAAGGACACCTTAGCAACATTAACCGTCTTGCCAACGAGGGTAAACTTGTAATTGCAGGTCCATACATTAACGGCGGCGAAAACAGGGGGCTATTTATATTTAACGTAGAAACCATAGAAGAGGCAAAGACCTTAACCGAAACGGATCCTGCTGTAAAGGCTGGTGTATTTAGGGTTGAACTAACACAATGGTATGGGTCGGCTGCGCTAATGGAGGTAAACACGCTACATGCAAAACTGGAACGAAAAAGTATTCTAAACTAGTATCACTTATCCCGCTTTAGCAGCCTAGGGGCATTAAACCTGTAGCCTAAGGTAACATTAGCGTTACCATACGACACTTCGGTGCTGTACTCCTTGCTAGCCGCGGCAATGGTTGTGCCATTTACACCGTTTATTGCCAAGTAGAATCTGTTCTTGCTGTACCCCAAGGAGAAGCGCGATGAAATTACAATTGACGCCTTAGCATCGGGGTTCACAACGCTACCATCGGCCAAGGTAAGCTCCGAGGCAAAAGCACCAATACCAGGGATTACGCTCAGTGTAAAAAAGAAGTTCTTTTTTATAACAAATGTGTAAGCATAGCCAACCGAAGCCCCTAAGTGAATTCCCGAATAGGAGGAATACATAATGCTCTCGTCGAAAGAAGAAAGGGCGTAATGGGGTATTACCGATGAGTCGGCTGCAACACCATTGATAAATGCGTATAGGCCAAAAATAAGCGAACCTGCACTTTTTCGCTGCTTCTCGCTAAAATCGAAAGACGATTTATAGGAAAACCGTGTGTTGTTCCAAACATAACGAGCCGTTAAACCTAGGTTTACCAACCCTATATCGGGACGCTGCGGGAAAGGGGAATCCGAATTCCAACTACCTATAAACTCGTCCACATTGGCATTATACACACCCTTGTATGACTGGAAGTAAGCATCAATAACAAACTCGCGCAGGTAAATATTAAACTGAAAATCGTACCGAGCGGTTTTGCCGTACATTGCTCTATCCTTATCGCTTTGCGGAATACTTACAGATGCTCCAGCACCAAGCCACTTATAGCTAAAATACCCTCCAATACTCCCCCTACTACTAGGCTCATACTCCAAATCGGGAGTTTTATTCTCCGAGCTAACCACAGCAAAATCCAAAAACTTTTGGGGAAGGGAAACCCCAATAATTAGCTTATCAGAAAAATCCTGTATGTAAACCGTATCAACTTGTGGCTTAAGTTTTAACGCAATATTATCGGCATGTTGTGCATTAGCCAAAAAACCTAAAAGCAGGAACAAAGCAAGGGCAGCTATTCTCATCGCAAGGTGCAACAGATTTCCAGTGGGGTAAAAGATAGATGATTCGAAAATAAAAAAAATGGAAACACCATAAGCAATCGATTGCTCTATTTTTTAAGCGATTTTTTAAATCAAACTTGATATTCTTTTGCCAATACCATACTTTGCAAAAAAACAATAAATGAGAACACTTTACATACTAATAATAGCGGCAATAGCAGCATCGTGCAATACAAGCCCCAATAATGAGCCATTTGTTTACAACAACTACTCATCCGTACACGAACTGGAGGTAGATTTGCAACGAATAGCCAAAATAGAGGACTCCTCTGAGCAGAGTATTGCCGCAGGGATACTATGGGACAGCCTTCGCTCTAATAAAAGGATACCCTTTGCCATAAACGATTCCGTTATGTTCCTATACAAAGGAACCGAGCAGAATAACTCCGTTTCGTGGGCTGGTGACTTTAACTGGTGGAGTGCAACCCAAAATGCAGCAAAGGTAAAAATGGTAAGGTTGGGTTCCAGCAAAATATTCTACTACACCACAACATTCCCTCCCGATGCACGCTTAGACTACAAAGTTGTTGTTGATGGGCAGTGGATACTAGACCCAGCCAACCCTAACATACAATATAGCGGCTTTGGCCCAAATTCTGAGCTACGAATGCCTCAATGGAATCAAGCTCAAGAAACAATCCCAATACAGGGCGTAACCAAGGGAAACTTATCGGAAGATCTTTTCATTAAAAGTTCCCTCCAAAATCTAAACTACACTGTGGCCTACAAGGTTTACACCCCACACAACTATCAACAAAAAAACAACTTACCCGTAATTTATGTAACCGATGGGCACGAGTACTCCAACGATAGGCTTGGTGCAATGGTTATTGTGCTGGACAACCTTATTTACCAAGAGAAGATTGAGCCTATTATTGCTGTTTTTATTGATCCACGTGAACCTGGTAACCTATCCAATAACCGGCGCATGAGCGAATACGCTGCAAACCCAAAATATGCAAACTTTGTTGCCGATGAGCTTGTTGGACTTATTGATAACACATACAAAACAGATCCCACTCCCAGCAAAAGAGCAATATTAGGCACCTCTATGGGAGGATGGATTTCGGCTTACATTGGGCTAACCAGAAGCGATAAATTTCAACTGGTAGGAATCCACTCCCCCGCTTTTGATGATGCTATAGTGAGCAGCTACAACCAATCGCCCAAGCTACCACTACAAATATTTATGAGTACAGGAACAATTAACGACACACAAGACAGAGCACTTAAAATGAAGGCTGTACTAGATGCAAAGGGATATTCAACGATGTATATTGAGGTTAACGAAGGTCACTCCTGGGGTAACTGGAGAGCACTAATTGAGGAGCCGCTAACCCTATTCTTTAAGAAAGAAAAGTCCATGTAAACAAATCCGCACTTTGCCAAATAAAACATTTTCTACCTGTTTACGTTCAAGTAAATTTATTTTTAGCTGTGCTCAAGAAGCGTTCCGTCAAAAAAGTATGACAATTCAGTAAAAACACGCATTTGCACATTATAAAAATGCGCTATAATTGAACAGGATAATCCCATGCTGCAGCCAAGGGCATTAATCCTATGCATTACGTGTTAATCAAAGCAAAGGGAATTCTCTTGCTTTTGATTTTCCTATTAAATAAGCCCAAATAAGTATCGGGGGCAAATGCATTATTCCTAAACAAATAACCAAATAGCTTGCAGATTCATGAATAGTCACAGAAACAAATCCCCCCAAAAGCTATTTAGCAGTATCCAAGAGTTGCTAGGAAAACATAACATTTTGGATAACGGGAAAAGGGAACAATTGGCAAATGAAATTCTGCTTGAGGTAAATAAGCATGCCAATCTGCAAGAAGAAAACAACACCCCTACACTAGAGCCAGCACAGGTAGAACTGCTAGAGGCTCTACCTGCAAACATCATTATAATTGACAATAACGGAAGCATTCTATATGCCAATAATGCATTTAGGAAACTAGCCAGTATTACCAACGAAACAATACTACCCAGCACAGCAATTAAGGATCTTTTTTCTAGCGAAAGCCCCTACTCTATTTCCGAGGTACTAAAAGGTAAAGCCGAAGTACCTCAAAAAATTGCAGCCAAGCTAGTAGCGGGGAATAAGCAGCTAAGTGTAACCGTTGAAATTACCAGACATGGTACAAACCTATTTTTGTGCACAATACAAGATCAGTCTCAACTAAACACCATCCAATACACTCTTGGTGAAAGGATAAAAGAGCTTAACTGCCTGCTCGACATATCTGAAATTTGCTCGCATAGCGAGCAAAACCCAGCCATTACCTACCAGCAAATAACAGATAGAATACCCTCTAGCTTCCAGTTTCCACATTTAACCAGTGTAAGCATATCCATCTACAATGAAACGTTCAGCTCAAATGGATTTGCTACTCACCCTCAAAACATTAAGCAGGTAATTGAGAACATTGGTTTTATTGAGGTACACATCAGCAATAGTTCCAACCAATCCATTAAGGGCCAACTATTCCT
>DHVO01000256.1 GCA_002412705.1 Bacteroidales bacterium UBA5206
GCAAGTACGTGAGAGTGCTTGTGTGGCATTACAACCTTTCCTGTATCGCCAGTTCTAATCTCTTTGCCACCAATAATTAGTGGTATCTCTATCTCGGTTGACGATAATCTTTTAAGCTCTTTTTCTAAAGCCGCTCTCTCTGCTGAACCTGGTGCATAGGAAAGAACAGGCTCATTCTTTGGCCTTTCTAACTTGAAAATTGCGTTGTTCATTATTATTATAGTTTTGGTTTTTGACAAAGTTAATATCGATATGAAAAAAAATACATAACGAAAATCATCTTTCGTAACTTTTTTAGAGCATCATTACGCTAGAATGTTTCTAAATAACACGGCTAGTATGTTTTTGTTTATGGGTAAATGGCTGTATTGAAGAGTTTTCTATTTTATCCCTTTTTTTAAGTTAGGCTACTGCAGGTAAAGCATAAAAGATCAAGTTAATCACAAATGGGGGTTCATAAGTGGCCTCTCATAAAATTGTGGTTATGCAATAACTTTCCTATTAACTATATTTGGGGTGTAAACATCAGGATGTCATTATCAATTAGTGGTTTAGTTGTAATTAATATTTGTTTCTATGGCAGGTCCAAAGGGGTCAAAGTATTACGACGTGTTCCTCGATTATGAGATATTCCTTAAGAATAGGAATGTGGGTTTTGAGGTGCTAAAGCACGAGCATTTTTTGCTACTGATGTGCGTTGAAGAGGTTGGCTCTCTTTCTGCTGCTTCGGAGAAGTTGGGCATGAGCTACCGCAAGGCTTGGGATTTGGTAAAGCAGTCGGAGGAAACCCTTGGCTTCCCATTAATAGAGAAGCATCGTGGTGGCCGCGAGGGTGGAAGTTCACAGCTCACAACCGAGGGCAAAACGCTAATTGATGCTTACCGTGCGCTGCGGCAGGAGTTTGATAATGCAGCAAAGCGTATTGTAAAAGATTTCTTTCAAACCATTAATGGGTAAACATGCTTTATTTAATTGGCATTGATGATACCGATAACCTGGAGAGCCGTGGCACGGGTTACCTCTCGCGCTGCATGGGTAATTTTATTGTGGAGCAGGGGTTGGGTATTACAGGGGGAATAACGCGCCACCAGCTGCTGTTCGATCCTCGAGTTCCCTATACCTCGCATAACTCATCGGCTTGCTTGGAGGTTGAGTCCCATAAACCCAACGAAATGTGGGATGCCCTAATCCAATTTCTCCTTGATTCCTGCGCTCCGGGCTCCGATTGTGGCCTGTGCATGGTTGAGGCCAATGCGGTTCCTGCAAGCGTAGTGGAGTGGGGGCAAACAGCAAAGGTTGATTTGGTTAAGCGCTCACAGGCCATCGCTCTTGCACAAAGTGAGGGGATTAGGCTTATTGGGCTAACAGGAACTCACGATGGGGTTATAGGCTCGCTGGCGGCTGTGGGGCTGCGCGCATCGGGTAACGATGGCCGCTTTATTAGCCTTAAGGGACAGGATATCCGCTCCATTAATGGTGCCGACTCGTTTAGCAGCCTTAAGCAGCGCGTGTGCGTTGATAGGGCTATGACCATTGATGGCATTGCCGTTCCAGATGATTCCCGCATAAACCTTGATGGGTGGATGCGCCCCGTTTTAAAGGATGGACAAATAACTGTTTTAGTTGAAAAAAATACCGACAATGAAGAGTACTCATACAAGCTCGCAAACAAGGAGCATATCAAAAGCGTTTCCGATTAGCTTTGGCATTGTTGCCCAAATTACGCTGCTTTTTCTAGTTGGCTTCTTTGCCACATGGCTACATGCCCGTTTTCGTTTTCCGTTGCATCTTCCCGGAAGGCACGGATTGGAGTTTATGCTGCTTGTAATTGGCGCACGGTACCTTTCGGGTATAAAGCTATCGTCGTCAATTTCGGTTACGGGAGCAATTGCTGCATCGTTAATTCCCGGTTTGGGCTTTACCGATCCTGTTATCCCATTCATTTACCTAGCCATGGGGGCGCTTATTGATTTTTCGTGGGCTAAATTTGGTAAGTGGGTTGTTTGGGTACCCATTGCAGCACTTGTTGGCGGACTTGCCTACGGTCTGATTCCGTTATTTCGTGGTGTATTTAGCTTGGTTACTGGCTACTACTACAACTCACTTTCGGGTGGGGTGTTCTACCCATGGTTTACCCATTTTGCCTTTGGCTTTGTGGGCGCTGTGGCTGGTGCTGGTGTGGCATCGGGATTGAAAAAACTTTTTACCCGCAAATAGTACTAATTGGGGCAGGTTCCTGTCCCTTTTTTATGCATATCGATATGAAAAAAAATGCGCTTCGACTAATTTCCTTTCTCGCATTACTGTTGAGTTTTGGGGCTGTAGTATCGTGTAGTAGCGATGATGAGAGTGCTGCACCAACCATTAAGCTTATTGAGGGCGAGAATCTGGTTTCTGCAGATTGCTCTGTGCCTGTTGGCTCAACGCTAAACTTTAGGGTTAGCTACGCTTGGAATGGAGAGGATGTGCTAACCAACTTTATTGTTGAGGATAACGGCACAAGGGTTATTGATGAGGGGATAAACCAGCGCGAGCTAACACGCGATGTAAGCATCGTTTTCACTAGCGAAACCATGACGGTTATAACCTTCACCATCCGCGATATCAAGGGGAAAAGCAGCTCGGTATCGGTTAAGGTAGAGTCCAACGGAACGGTTGTTGGAGGCAAACTGCTGCGCTTTAGCAACCTAACGCTATATGCTCAGGAGGTTCAGGGTGGAAAGGCCTTTATTTCGCTAGCCGATGGCTCTTTGCACACCTTGTCGGAGGCATTTGAGAATCAGGCGGCCATGAACCTATTCTACTACTACGACCCCGCTGGCGATTATAATACCATTGCGTCGCCCGGTGCAAATATCGACGAAACAATTGTTGCCGGCACTTACGCCTTTGCAAACTGGACAGTTAGGAATACCGTTAGGTTTACTCAGCTGCAGGTTACCCAGCAGCAGTTTGATGCTGCTGATAATGCACTGGATATTATTGCTACATACGATGAGGCGCAGGGAAAGCGCAAGGCCAAGAACTTGGCTGCAGGCAACTCCTTCTCCTTTAAGGATGAGGCAAATGGTAAGTACGGTTTAATCTACATTCATTCCGTTGAGGGTACAGTATCGGGTAGTGTTAGCTGCTCTATAGTGGTAATGGAGTAATGTTTTTAGGTATGATAAAAAGGATATTTACTCTACTGCTGGTTCTGTCTGCTGCTTGCGGAGCGATGGCGCAATCGCAGGTTTGCCTTAAGGGGCGCGTTTCCGATGCAGCAACGGGCGTTGTGGTTGAGGGTGCCGCTGTTATCCTTGAGGGCATGGGGCTATCAACCACCACCTTGGCCAGTGGGGAGTTTTCCATTTGTGGAAGCATTGGATTTCCGGTAAGGCTAAGGGTTTCCCATATCGGCTTTGCCGAATATCACGTAGAAATAAATCAGCCCAATAGCGATATTGTTATTGCGCTTACCCCAAAGTTTTACGCTCTGGATAGGGTAGTGGTAACCGCAACGCTCACCCCCCGCTACACCGAGGATGTTCCAGCCCTAGTTAGCGTAATTGGTGCCGAGAGCGTTACTGCACAGCCCGCAACCAACACCGATAACCTTTTGCGCACCATTCCCGGGTTGTACATTGATAGGAGCAATGGCGTTTTTTCTAAGAATGCATCGGTAACCATGCGTGGGCTCGATGGTGCTAATCGTGTGCTAATTCTTTACGATGGTGCCCCGCTTAACAAAACCTCCTACGGCTTTATTAACTGGAGCCTTATCTCGCCCGATATGGTTAAGCAGATTGAGGTTGTGCATGGCCCATCGTCGGCGCTGTTTGGCAACAATGCCATGGCAGGGGTAATTAACATCCGCACGTTGGAGCCAACTGGTGAGCCGTTCTACGGGAACGTTACCCTTGAGGGCGGTAGCCTTGGGCTTGTGGGGGCAAGGGCATCGGTAGGGGTAAGGGTTACACCAAAAAGTAGCGCGCACCCCATAAGTGTGCTGGCCAATGTGTTCTCGCGTAAAGGCGATGGCTACATTACCGCACCCAAGGCAATTCGCGATACTACCGATGTGGCTTCGTACCTTGAAGAGACTGGTGGTTCCGTAAAGGTGGTGATGCAGCGTGCCGACTCATCGCGCATTACCGTTAGCGGGAACTACTACACCGATAAGCGCGGCGCTGGCCGTGCCGTTCACCTTGCCGATGGCAGTTTTGATGCCTATACCACCTCGCGGCTACGCATTGGCTACACGGGTAGCATGGGGCAGCAAAAGGTTGAGGCTTACGGTTACATTCAGCATGAGAAGTACTACCGCCAGAACGAATCGCTTAACAGCACTGGCGATACATACCGTCTTTTTCATACCAATCAGCAGTCGGGCGATATGGGACTTTGGGTTAACCTAACCCGTAAGCTGGGGCAACGGAATACGCTGGTTTGGGGTACAGATGTTAAGTACGGCTGGATGGATGCTACCGATACCTACCGCACATCAACCGATGTGGTTGACCGCGACGGAAAGGTGCTATTTGGTGCCCTGTTTGTTCAGGATGAGCTGTTGCTACTAGATGGTAAACTCTCCGTTTTATCGGGGTTACGGTTTGATGCGGCTACCTTTTTCGATGGCGTGCTAAACGTTACCGACCCCACAAAGAATACCGGATTTAGGGATGATACCCTAGCGAATTTTGAGTCGAGCCGCTGGTTTGCGCTAAATCCTAAGCTGGGATTGAGGTTTCATACAGCGGAGTGGGTAAGCGTGTACGCATCGGTATCAACGGGTTTTATGCCGGCCAAACTCGATGACTTGTGCTCATCCCGAAAGGTTACTAAGGGCTTTAAGCTGGCAAACCCAAACCTTAAGCCCGAGCATCTGCTAACCTACGAGGCCGGGGCAGGCTTCCGACTGGCAGATATGCTACGAGCAAACCTAAGCCTATTCTATTCCCGTGGCACCGATTTTCAGTACTTTGTGGCTACTGGCGATTCTATTGATACAGGCGGTGCAGAGCTTAAGCCCTTTGTGAGCCGCAAAAACATAACCGGTGTATCCATAATTGGCGGCGAGGCCTCCATTACTGCAACCCCCTTTGAGTGGTTAACGCTGGGTGCATCGTTATCGGCCAATAAATCGGAGATTACCGATTTTGATGCCGACCCTGTAACCAATATCAACCTAAAAGGGAAACACCTTGCGGAGGTTCCTCTATCGCAGGCTTCGGTTGAGGCGGTTTTAACCTCTTCTGTGGTAAACGTTGGGCTGCTGTGGACTTACATTGGCAAGCAGTGGGGCGATGATGTGAACAGCTACAAGATAGATTCTTGGAACACCTTTGATTTGAGGCTTTGGCGCGATTACCGCTCGTTTAGGATTGCTTTGGATATTTTTGATGTGCTAGATAATCCTTACTACGATAAGAAGGGGCTAATTTCTCCAGGTCGATTTTTTCAATGTTCAGTAAAGTACTCTTTTTAACGTGAAACCTTAATTACCTTTATAACCTATAAAATTTGTTGATATGATTAAGCTGCGTAACCTAATTGGTGCTGTATCTGTAGCTTTACTGCTTGCGGCATGTGGAGGCCAATCCCAAAAGCAAACCGATGGCCTATCGGGCACTCTAACCATTTTCCATGCAGGAAGCCTTTCGCTTCCCATGAAGGCCGCTGCCGATAGCTTTATGCGAATGCATCCCAATGTTACCATCAACCTAGAGGCGGCGGGTAGCGTGGAGTGTGCTCGTAAAATCACTGAGTTAAACCGCCCTTGCGATGTTATGGCCTCGGCCGATTATAAGGTGATTGATAAGCTGCTTATTCCCGATTTTGCATCGTGGAACATTGCTTTTGCGGGTAACGAGATGGCTTTGGTTTATCATGATGCATCGCGCTACGCAGCCGAAATAAACGATACTAACTGGTACACCCTTCTTCAGAAGGAAGATGTGGCCTATGGCCGTAGCGACCCCAATGCCGACCCTTGTGGCTACAGAACGGTGATGGCGCTTCAGCTTGCTGAAAAGTTCTACGCTCAACCTAATCTGGCTAAAAGTGTGCTTGATAAGGATAATAGGTATATCCGTCCAAAGGAGGTTGATTTGCTGGCTTTGCTTGAGAGCAGCACCATCGATTACATCTTCCTATACAAATCCGTTGCAGTGCAGCATGGTTTAAGATACCTAGAGTTACCTTCGGAGGTGAACCTAGCAAACCCAGCGCTTGATTCACTTTACGCCACCGTTTCTGTTGAGGTTAAGGGCAAAACTCCTGGCTCAACAATGGTAATGACTGGTGAGCCTATGGTTTATGGTTTAACCATCCCCAAGAGCACACCAAACCCAGAGGCTGCACAGGCATTTGTTGAGTATTTCCTAAGCGAGGGACAAAGCATAATGGC
>DHVO01000248.1 GCA_002412705.1 Bacteroidales bacterium UBA5206
GCGCCTTCAGGTCCCATAACGGCTATTTCGGCTGTTGGATAGGCATAGTTTACATCGGCGCCAACCTGTTTGCTTGACATAACACAGTAGGCGCCACCATAAGCTTTTCGGGTAATTAGGGCAATTTTAGGTACCGTAGCTTCTGAGTATGCATACAGAAGTTTGGCTCCATGCTTAATAATTCCATTCACTTCCTGGTTAACTCCAGGTAAAAATCCGGGAACATCAACAAAAGTGATAATTGGAATGTTAAAGGCATCGCAAAAGCGAATAAAACGGGCTGCCTTAACCGATGAGTCAATGTCTAAAACTCCAGCCAAGTGAGCAGGCTGGTTAGCAACAATCCCAACTGTTTGACCTGCAATACGTCCATAGCCAACTACAATATTCATGGCAAAGTGGGGCTGTACCTCAAAGAAGTTTCTGTCGTCAAGAACTGCTTGTACCAGCTCCTTAATATCATAAGGTTTATTGGGGTCAGCAGGGATAAGGGTTTGTAAGGCCTCATCTTCCCTTAGAGGATCGTCTATGGTTGGGTAAATTGGCGATGTTTCCATGTTATTTGACGGAATAAAGCCAATAAGTTCCCTAACCATCATTAGCGCTTGCTCGTCGTTATCGGCAATAAAGTGCGCCACACCACTCTTTGTTGCATGCGTTTGAGCCCCTCCCAGCTCCTCCTTCGAAACCTCCTCGTGAGTAACGGCCTTTACCACATCGGGACCAGTAACAAACATGTAACTGGTATCTTTAACCATAACAATAAAATCGTTGAGTGCAGGTGAATACACGGCACCTCCAGCGCAGGGTCCCATTATACAAGTTATTTGGGGTATTACACCGGAGCTCTTTACGTTATTATAAAAAATATCGGCATAGCCAGCTAAACTTTGCACCCCTTCTTGAATGCGAGCACCTCCCGAGTCGTTTAGCGCAATAATTGGAGCTCCATTGCGCAAAGCCATGTTCTGAATCTTAACAATTTTATCGGCATTTGCCCTGCTAAGAGAACCTCCAAGCACAGTGAAATCATAGGCATATACGTACACAAGGTTTCCATCAATCTTTCCATAGCCAGTAATAACGCCATCGCCCATCACCTTTGTTTTCGCCATGTCAAAATCGGTAGCTCTGTGGGTAACAAACTTATCAAACTCATTAAAAGAACCAGGATCTAGCAGCTGAAGAATGCGTTCCCGCGCAGTTTTTTTACCTTCACTATACTGTTTAGCTATTCGCTCTGGGTCGCCGCCTTGCTCTGAGTCTTTCAACTTTTGCTCAAATTGCAGGTATTTTTCCTCTAAACTTTTCATCCTTCTAAAACATTTTATGCGTTTACATCCTATTTTCACAACCTATTTATGCATTAGGGTATAATTGCAAGCAAAGGCATTGGGCTACAGCTCAACAATTTGCGTTATTAAACACATTGCATCACAGGTAATTATATGCACGATTGCGCAAATAGAATTTCATGAATAAGAATTGAAATAGAACTATTCAAGTTCAACCAAGGGCTGGTTGCTTGCAATGGTATCGCCCTCTTGTACAAAAATTCGTTTTACAGTACCAGCAATAGGCGCTTTGTATTCACTCTCCATCTTCATTGCCGAAATAACAATAACAGTAGTTCCCTTCTCTACGCTGTCGCCCTCCACTACGGGAATACGCACAACCTTCCCTGGCATTGGTGTAGAGATTACTTTTTCGGCACCAGCAATGGAATCCCTATTTCTGCTTTGCTGATAACGGCTTTGAGCATCAATAATCTCCAGTTCCAGCGATGAGTCAAAGGTGTTAACAAAGTAATTCTTGGGGCCGTTCCCGGGAATCATCTCTATATTGTACGAGTGCCCCTTGTGTATAATAGAGTAAACTCCCTCCTCCACCATAACCACATCCACATCGTACGTTACACCGTCCACCTCAATAATAGCATGAGAACCCTCCATGCTTTTTAAGTTAACTCGGGCAACCCTATCGCCCACTCGTATATCTAGTGCCATACTATATTCGTTGTATCGATTTCATCAATCCATAATCCTTCCACTTATCGCCCTTTTTATTAATAATGGACTCCCCTANNNNAGCTCATCGGCATGTTTGTCAATAAAGTGCGTATCGTATTGCCCCTCCCTAAAGTCGTGGTTAAGCATAATCCGCTCAAGAAACTTAGTTGAAGTTTTAACTCCAGTTATTTTATACTCAAAAAGGGCGCGTCGCATACGATCTATTGCCTCTTGACGAGTTCGCCCCCAGGAAATAACCTTTGATATCATAGGATCGTAGTACATTGGTATTTCGTACCCTTCGTAAACATAACCATCGGTTCTTATTCCTAGTCCATTTGGTTCACTAATATGCCTAATTACGCCGGGGCTGGGCATAAAGCCATTAAAGGGATCTTCTGCCGAAATTCTACACTCAATGGAATGTCCAAACTGAAATAGCTCGTCCTGAGTAAAAGAGAGGGGTTTACCCGCAGCAATATTTATTTGCTCCTTTACAATATCTATACCTGTAGTTCTTTCGGTTATTGGGTGCTCCACCTGTAGGCGTGTATTCATCTCAAGAAAGTAAAAGTTCCTATTGGCATCAACCAAAAACTCAACTGTTCCTGCACCAACATAGCTCACTGATTTTGCGGCAGCAACAGCTGCATCACCCATTTGCTTTCGCAGCTCTGGTGTAATGAATGGTGACGGAGTTTCCTCTACAACCTTTTGGTGTCTACGCTGAACGGAGCATTCCCTCTCAAAAAGATGAACAGTACTACCATGCTTGTCGGCCATAATCTGGAACTCAATGTGATGAGGACCCTCAACATACTTCTCTATGTAAACGGTATCGTTTCCAAAAGCAGAAAGAGCCTCAGATTGAGCCAAACGAAAAGCCTTGACTAGCTCCTTGGCATCCCTAACCAGCCTCATTCCCTTACCTCCACCTCCAGCAGAAGCCTTTATGATAACGGGTAAACCTATTTCCTCAACTACGCGTCGTAAGCCATCGCCTTCTAGGACTTTTTCATGGGTTCCAGGAACAACAGGTACACCTGCAGCAATCATTGTTTGTCTGGCTCGTATCTTATCGCCCATTTGAGATATTGCCTGCCATGAAGGTCCAATAAATATTAGTCCAACACGCTCGCATTGCATAGCAAAATCGGCATTTTCTGAGAGAAAACCGTAGCCAGGATGAACAGCATCTGCACCTGAGACTAACGCAACATCAAGAATTCGTTCCACGTTTAGATAGCTCTCTCTAGATGGAGATGGCCCTACGTAATACGCTTCGTCGGCATACCGTACATGCATGGCAGCCCTGTCGGCATCAGAAAAAATCGCAACAGTCCTAATATCTAACTCCCTACACGATCTGATAACCCTTACAGCTATCTCCCCTCTATTGGCTATTAACACTTTTCTTATCATACCTATGAATATTACAACCGAGCTAAAATACATTTTTTTATGCTTTACAGCATGTTTTTATGCGTTTAATTATGTTTTTCAGCATATATTTTAATCGCAACCCCCTATTCTAAATAAAAAAATCCCCAATGGAATAAGCCATTGGGGATTTTGAAATACCTATATAACCTAAAGTCCTGTAATTCTTTTTATCTCGTTTAGCTTATTCAGAGCCTCTACTGGGGTTAAATTGTTAATGTCAAGCTTTGCAATTTGATCACGAACTTGTTTTAGGACTGGATCGTCAAGTTGGAAGAAACTAAGCTGCATACCCTCTCTGTGGGAACCTATCTCCTTTACGGGCTTGTGGAGCTCATGCTTTTGCTGGGCAGTTTCGAGCTGTGCAAGTATCTCTCCGGCGCGTTTTACCACACTAGGTGGCATACCCGCCATGCGGGCAACATGAATACCAAAACTATGTTCACTGCCTCCGCGTACCAGTTTTCTAAGGAAGATAACCTTATTATCCAGCTCTCTAACCGATACATTATAATTCTTTATGCGGCCAAAGCTGCTCTCCATTTCATTAAGTTCATGGTAATGGGTAGCAAACAGGGTTTTAGCCTTTCCATGTGGATTTTCGTGTATGTACTCAGCCATTGCCCAAGCAATAGAAATTCCATCGTAAGTTGATGTGCCACGACCAATCTCATCAAGCAGAATAAGGCTTCGCTGAGATATGTTATTCAGAATACTAGCCGCCTCGTGCATCTCAACCATAAAAGTTGACTCACCCTGTGATATGTTATCGGAAGCCCCTACCCTGGTGAAAATTTTATCAACATAGCCTATTTGAGCCCTTCTTGCAGGTACAAACGACCCCATTTGCGCAAGTAGCACAATGAGTGCAGTTTGTCTCAGCAGGGCCGATTTACCCGACATGTTAGGACCAGTAATAACAATAATCTGTTGCTCTTTTGCATCTAAAAAAACATCGTTATCTACATAAACCTCACCTAAGGGCAGCATTTGCTCAATAACGGGATGTCGTCCACCTTCAATCTTTAGCTCATCCGTAGTGTTAACCTCTGGCTTGGAGTAGCTGTACTCTACAGCACACCGCGTAAACGAGAGTAAACAATCCAGCTGGGCAACCAAGGCTGCATTTAGCTGAATTGGAGCAATATACTCGGCTAAGCTATGCACTAAATCTTGATAGATTTGAAACTCAATGGAGGCAATTTTCTCCTCGGCACCAAGAATTTTGGCCTCATACTCCTTTAGTTCCTCCGTTATGTAACGCTCGGCCGAAACCAGCGTTTGCTTACGAATCCAATCGGATGGAACTTTATCCTTATGGGTGTTTCGAACCTCTATATAGTAGCCAAAAACATTATTGAAGCTAACCTTAAGCGAAGGAATACCTGTACGCTCGGATTCCCTTTGCTGCAACTTTACTAGGTAATCCTTACCAGAGTAAAGAATATCCCTTAGCTCATCTAAATCAGCATTAACGCCACTCGCAATTACTTGCCCTTTATTGAGCTGAGCAGGTGGTTCGGGAACAACCTCACGATTTATCCTATCACAAATACGTGCGCAGGGATTTATTTGCTCTGCTATACGCTGCAAAGTAGGCTCTAGAGATGCATCGCAAACTTCCTTTATGGGAACAAGGGCAAGCAGCGCATTTTTAAGTTGAACTATCTCCCTTGGGGCAATGCGGCCAACGGCTGCTTTAGATATAACACGCTCTAAATCGCCTATATCCCTAATCTTATCAAGAAGCAACTCCCTTACCTCAATTTTCTGTATAAAGAAATCGACAACGTTCAAACGCTCATTTATTGCAGTTACATCTTTGAGCGGAAGAGCGACCCATCGTTTTAGCAGCCTGCCTCCCATTGGAGAAACAGTTTTGTCTATAACATCGATAAGCGTCTTGGCACCTTCATTTACTGAACCAAAAAGTTCTAAGTTACGAATAGTGAACTTATCGAGCCAAACATACTTATCCTCATCAATTCTAGAGATACTAGAAATATGTGACACTTGATGATGCTGTGTCATTTCCAAGTAGTAAAGAATCGCGCCAGCAGAAACCACACCTAATCGGTAATCCTGAATGCCAAATCCTTTTAAGGAACTTGTTTGGAAATGTTTTAGCAGCTTCTCCTCAGCTGCATCAGAGTTAAAAACCCACTCGTCGAGTTTATAAACATAGAGTTTACTGCCAAAAGCCTCAGCAAACGACTGGTTATGCGAACGTTCAACAAGGACTTCCTTTGGAGCAAAGTTGGTAAGTAACTTATCAACATACTCTAAAGAACCTTCGGATACATAAAACTCTCCGGTGCTAATATCAAGAAAAGCAACCCCTGCGTATTTTTTATCAAAGTGCACGCAGGCAAGGAAGTTGTTTTCCTTTCGGTCGAGCACATTATCGTTCATTGATACCCCAGGAGTTACAAGTTCTGTAATCCCTCGTTTAACAATGGTTTTTGTCTGCTTAGGGTCTTCTAGCTGCTCACAAATAGCAACCCTTTGCCCTGCACGTACAAGCTTTGGCAAGTAGGTATCCAATGCGTGATGAGGAAACCCAGCAAGTTCAACAGAACTAGCTGAGCCATTAGCTCTCTTTGTAAGAGTGATACCTAAAATCTCAGAAGCACTAATGGCATCTTCCCCAAAAGTCTCATAAAAATCACCAACTCTAAAAAGCAGAATCGCATCGGGATGTTTCCTCTTGATGGTTAAATACTGCTTCATTAAGGGCGTTTCAACAATATCGGCTTTTGACACAGGAGTAGTTTTGTTTAAAAAAATAATTGTTATCGTTAAACCTTTGCAAAGTTAGAAAATCCTACTTAGGCATGGCAAAAGCAAACGATACAAGTTGTTAACATATTTTAACGGCTATTCAACACCAACGTGCTATTAAACCTGTTTTTATATTAGGTTTAAAAAAAGGTGTTATATAGTTTTGCAAAAGAAAGATTCCCTGATCGGGCAAGATCAGGGAATCTGCAGATGGGTTTAAGGTATTAGTTTGGGTTGGGAAAAAAGACGTCGGTAAATTTATGTTTTTTTCAACAATCAGCACAAATTTTAGGTTTACAAATTGGGTACCCCGATAATTTTTTCCAAAATAATTATACCCTCCCACTGCAATAAAGCCCCCTGAATAAGGGGGCTTTTGATTATGAGGTAGTTGCATGTATGAAATATATTTTTTAAAAAAACCATTTATAGATATTTTCTATATGCAAGAAAACAAGATGCCAGAAGAAATTGAACACTATTAATTAAGACTAGGAACAACGTGATAAAAGACAAATCAAGAAAAACTGCCCTTCTAAACCTAAATAAAAAAGGCCATCTTTAATAAGACAGCCCTTATACTCATTCAAAATCAACCACTTACTCCTTGTTAAAGAAATCAAGAATTTTTAAAAGACTATCGGGGTTTGTCCATTCTATTTTATTTGCCTTTACAAATTTTTTAAATTCTGAAGCTTCCTGTTTTTCAAGTTTAGAAAGAATATCCTTCTTTTTAGCGGGATATACTACCCCTTTTGTTACGATAAAATATTTATACTTAAGAGGTAAATGCAACCCGTTAACCCTATTCTGCCTCAATTCCATATGGTTGATTATATTCTTTCCTCCAATATTAATTGACGACAATTTCATGGTAGCAGAGGAATTTGAGGAACCACCATAAGCACCAGATGAATTAAGTAGTTTGTCAAAATCACCAAGGATAAGTGTTGCAACAAAACCACGAGATTCACTGCCAATAACTTTCATAATCTGACCCATAAAATTCATGTATGTATCAGACTCAATCTTAACAATTAATACATCATAAGAGTTGGCTTCTTTAATAATCCCTTTCTCTAAATAATGCAATTTGCTCTCTTGTACATGAATATTAAAGTGTCCTTTGTGTTCCTGTCCACCAGGAACAATCAAAGTTCCCTCCATGAACTCAGGATAAACATAAGGCCAAAGTGTTGTACATTCTTGCCCTATAGATGAAAAGAATGTTGCTACAACAAAGCCTATTAATAAGATTAGTCTTTTCATAATTCTGCAGTATTAATATTCAATATTCAGTTAAAAGGCATGAAAAAAAGAAGGCTTCTTTTTCAAGAAGCCTTCTCTTTATTAAGCAATTACTTCTTAGTCCAAGTCATTCCTGGATTTATAACATCCCATCCACCTGTAGCATCAGTAACATAAGCACCTAGGTCAAATGTCAAAACTTTGCCATCATCAGAGATTGAAGCAATAATATTTCCAGTTTCTACTACATCAAGAGCAGCTGTAAGACCATATAAGAAAATATCATTACCATCATATTGATAAACACACTTTTGTCCAATAGGAATAGCAATTTGAGATTTCTCGGCATTAACAACACCATAAAATCTTGTGTCGTTATTAGGCATTACATATCCGTACTTAGTGAAACCATAAACTAGACTATTGATCTTTAGAACGGTTACATCACTAGGATCTTTCTCGATCAATACAGTCCACTCAACATCACCAAAGTATTCAGAACTAGCAGTAGCAGTCCATTCACCTAAGAATTTAGAAAGTGGGTGATCCTTGTCCTTAATAGTAACAGTACAAACACTCTCTGCACTTGGTTTAACGGTTCCTTCGCTAGATAATTCGATGCTGAAATTTAAGTCTCCAGTAAATACCCCAGGATTGTTAATGATGTTAATAACAATATTCTGAGTGCGATTATCAGCATCAAAACTTAGAGTAGCGGTAGCATCTGCTAGAGTAAAGTTTACTCCCTGCTTTGCAGTACCATCTTTAACAACGTATGTAACACTAGTTGTCATCCCTTTTAAAGAAGCAAGGGTTACAGGAATACTTAAAGTTGCTCCATCCTCATTAACCGATAGAGCAGCCTTGTTGAAAGCAACAAAGGCATTGCTATCACTGAATGTTGGCATTTCATTCAAATCATCGCAAGATGTAAAGAATGCCAACATTGCTATAGTCATTAAACTTAGAAACTTTCTCATGTCGTTATATCTTAATATTTTAATAACCATCATTTTGAACAAGATTCTTGTTCACATCAATTTCTCTTTGAGGAATTGGTAATGCCCATAGGTAACTACCAGCCTCAAGAGGCTTATCAGAACGAAGAGAAGGACGGTTTGTACGAGCATAGTCAAACCATATGTGACCTTCAAACGCTAATTCTTTACGTCTTTCGTTGAATACAACATCAGCACCAACTGAAGCGTAAGGAGCAAGACCACGGTTTGTAACAATCTGATTGATGTCGCCTAGAGCACTAGCACCAGTAACAACAGCACCGTTCACAATTGCTTCAGCTCTATTAAGATACATCTCAGATAGACGTAGAACGATTACGTTATTAACGTCAGGAGTACTTAAAGCATCTCCTAAACCTTTACCTGCATACTTAGTTGTCCATAGAGAACCAGATACATTGTCAGCATCAGTTCTGAATAGGTTTCCACGAACATCACCAGCATCATATAATGCAGTTAGGTCAGGATGAGCAGCACAGTCAGCGTAACCAAGAGGATTAGTCATGTGAGAAGGGCCCTCCCAGAAACCATCATATTCGTTTGATCTAATACCATAAACTTCAAAAATAACCTCACCACCATTACCAGCAACATCCTTTGTCCAAACGCCAGGAAGTTGGCCTGCATTCCACATTGCGAAATCGGCATTATTGATAACTTTTGTAGCGTAATCAGCTGCAAGTTGCCACTTTTGGCTATATAAATAAGCACGGCTTAAAAGAGCCTGAATAGCAGGAAGAGTAACAACTGCTTTAGAATCGGTTACACCAGCACGAGCATAATCAGGATCAATAATAGACTCTGCTTCAAGAAGATCTGCAATTATCTGATCGTAAACCTGAGCTACAGTATTTCTAGCAGGCATCTCTTGTGCACTTACGTCAGTTTTTAAAATAATTGGAATACCAGGAGCAGATGGGTTCTTTGCATATGAAGGTGCATATAAACGAACCATATCAAAATGAGCAAGAGCTCTTAAGAATAATGCTTCTGCTTTTAAATTATTTAGATCCTGAGCTGTAACATCACCTACATCCTTACCTGGAAGGTTTTCAATAACGTTATTAGCTGCAGAAATCATAAAATAAGCAAACCCCCAAAGGCCTGAAGTAGTTGTTGGGCTGTATGAAAGTGAATGAGGAACTAACATACGACCAGAAGTGAAATCGGAATTGGTTGGTAATGTTGCATTTCCTGCACGCATTTCTGCCTCAAGTACATAGAAAGCACCATACCAAGTTGTAGATGCCAATGGCGCATATGCTCCTGCCATGGCATTGTTTAGCCCGTTATATGTAGAGAGCGTTATTTCGGTACTTTGATCCAACTTGGGAGCTTCTTCAAGAAAGCCTTCGCACCCAGTGAATAGTAACGAAATGAATAACAGTAATATAGTTGTTCTTTTCATCTCTTTAGTTTTTTAAGAATTAAAACGATAATTCAATACCACCAATAAAGGTCTTGGTCATAGGATAAATACCTGCACCCACACCTGTTACACCACGCTCTGGATCCCAGAAATTAACATCGTGGAAGGTGTATAGGTTAAGTGCGCTTGCGTAAACTTTAACACCACCAAGTTTTATCTTCTGAGTAATGCTTTGTGGCAGATTGTACGATAAGGTGATATCCTTAATCCTTAAATAGCTACCATCTTCTAACCAACGAGTACTTGCAAACTGGTAAGAGTTAGAAGAGTTACCTGCAACTGGTTTTGGGTTAACTCCTGTATCACCAGGTTTTTGCCAATAATCTAATGCAGTAATAGCCTGGTTGGTTGACATTTGGTTACCATCAGCATTGAAGTAACGGTTCTCAATTATCAAAACTTTATTTCCTTGCTTAAACTCGAAGAATGCACCTAAACTAAGTCCCTTCCAAGATACAGAGGTGTTGAAACCACCAATGAATTTTGGCTCTGGGCTACCTGCATAGATATATGCCGCTTTGTTGTAGCTATTAGTAAGAGTACCATCAGCCATTCTCCAAAGAGCCTCCCCATTTGATGGGTTAACACCATAGTAATCTTTTAGCCAGAATGTGTACATACCTTTTCCTACGGTGTGCCTTAAGCGAGCATCATCAGCATAAGTCATCTCTTTTACGTCACCCAAGTCAAGAATCTCAGTTTTATTGTATGCAACGTTAAAACCAGCAGTCCAAACAAGTTCTTTAGTACTGAAAATTTCACCATCCAACTGGAACTCAACACCATTATTGCGAAGAGAACCAATGTTCATGAAGTTTGTAGAGAAACCAGAGGTTTGAGGTACTTGCTTACTTAATAGCATATCCTCTGTATCCCTGTTATAAATATCAATACTACCGTTCAACTTGCCCTTAAAGAAACCAAAGTCAAGACCTAAGTTCCAAGTCTTATTTATCTCCCAAGACAGGCTGCTATTAGATGGAGAATCAGGAAGCATACCTGTGCTACCATTATAAGCAGTAGAAGCGTATACACCATAAGCCTGGTATGGAGCGATGTTATCGTTACCATTTAAACCGTAGCTCAAACGAAGTTTAAGCACATTTAGGTAAGAGATGTTCTCCATAAAGGCTTCGTTGTGGATATTCCAAGAACCACCAACAGACCAGAACAGACCCCAACGTTTATCTTCACCAAACAAGGAACTACCGTCGTAACGTGCAGATGCTTGTAAGAAATACTTAGAGTTGTAGTTATAGTCTAAAATACCAAAGAATGATAATAGGGTACGAGCATTGTATGAATAGTCTCCATCATCGTCAGCAGCAGTAGATGTATTTGGGAAAGGAATTAATACATCTACGTTAGGAGAATACATATAGTAAGAGTGGTAAGTTCTACGCATAGCCTCTTGACCAGCAAGTGCTCTAACAGAATGCTTCTCGGCAATAGTATTGCTGTAAGCAACAGTGTTAGATGTAGTTAACTGCAAGTACTGAATGTTCGAAGTTTGTAAAGTACCAGTAGTTCCACCATAATCAGGAGCCCAGTATCTACGGCCTTCACCAAAAGTTCCTTCAGCAGCATTGTTGGTTTTAAACTCAAGACCTTCAATAGGTTTCCATGACAAATACTGAGATGCTTGTAAACGATACTGCTTCTCAAACTGCTCGTCATTGTCTGCACTAAAGCGAGGGTTTGTGTTTGAGTTTTCAGGAATATTAATGTTATGTGTACCATCTGCATTATATGGCTTAGTCCAAGGAAGAATCCTCATACCAGCAAAAGCAGGGTTAACATAATACAAAGACTGCATGGCTACGTCATTTGACTCAGTGTAAGCTAAGTTAACACGTGATCCAGTTTCAAGGTTTTTAGTTAATTTGAAATCAGCATTCATACGAGCAGTGATTTTCTCATAATCAACACCGTAGTAAACACCTTCGTTTTTGTGAGTAGAAAGAGAGGTATAGAATTTACCTTTATCTGTTCCAGCAGCTGCGTTGATTTCAAATTCTTGTAGGTTACCCATTCTAGTTACGTGATCCATCCAATCGATTGTACCACCATCAAGAAGAGAGTATGGACGATAAACATCTGGGTCTAAACCAGCATTAGTATAAGCTTGTCTTTGGTAGTCAAGAAGTTGCTTACCCGACATAACACCATAACCATTATCGTTTGCAAGTTGAGACACACCAAATTTTGAACGAGCCTGAAACTTAGCTTTACCAGCACTTCCGCTCTTTGTTGTAACAAGAATAACACCGTTAGCAGCACGAGAACCGTAAACAGAAGCTGCAGCAGCATCTTTCAATACGGTAATAGACTCGATATCGCTAGGGTTAATCGCAGCAATAGCGTTACCGGTGTTGGTGAAATAAGACTGGTCGCCTGCCATAACAGGAATACCATCAACAACCCATAGAGGGTCACTTCCAGCATTAATAGAAGATGTACCACGAATACGGATTTGAGAGTCTGCACCAGGCTGACCAGAAGCAGCAGTAATCTGTACCCCAGCCATTTTACCTGTAAGCATTTTATCAACTGAAGAAACAGGAGCTTCTGCAATAGACTCGCCCTTAACGGTTGAAACAGAACCTGTTTTTGCTTCACGCTTTACAACACCGTATGCAACAACTACAACCTCCTCAAGCTCTTTGCTGTCTGATTCCATAACAACATTGATAATGGCTTGGTTTGCTGGCATCTCTATTGTGCGCATACCAATAAATGAGAATACTATAAATTCTGCATTCTGTGGTACATTAGCAAGGGTGTACTTACCGTCTATATCGGTAGTTGCACCAATAGTGGTTCCTTTTACAACCACTGATACACCTGGGATCCCCATCCCGTCTTCGGCAGAGGTCACTGTACCTGTAATCTGCTTGGTTTGTGCGAACACAACCTGCAGACCCAAAAGTACTAGGAACCCAAGTAAGACTGTGATTCTTTTCATTAGATCTAGTTTTAGAGTTAGTAATTGAGGTTTAGGTGAAACACTTATGGCTTTTACGCCATCTCTTTTGTTAAAAAAAACTAAAAACAACTGCTAATGGCAAAAATAGCAACCCTTTTTTGATTTTTACAACTTTTTTAGAGCTAAAAGATGATATTTAACACATCAAGATTATAAACCAACGTGTTCTTAGCTGTTTTAAAGCCACTTAACTGTTTGTAAAATTATCGAAATCGTTTTAGATGGAGGGGTTACTCATTCTTGCATGATGCCTAATTTTTCGAAAACAAAAAAAGCAGGAAACACTCTTAAATATAAAATCTCTCTAAATGCCTTTAAGTTAAAAGAATTGGCTGTAAGCAATACTCTTACTATTAATGCCTATAGCCGGTCCCCAATGGTTAAAAAGAATTAAAATGCGAGGTAAAAGTCTTTGGTGAGATTTTTATAAGCCTCAGTGTAATGTCCCTCTTTGTTGTGGATATAAATATCTTGCTCCTCCATTAATCCTCTGGTAAAAGAGAATTCTAGTAGCACTCTAATTACTGGCTTGCCAGGGATACTATATATATTAAGTCGTCGATTACAGTATAGTCCATGGGTGGCAGCAATGGCTACAAATACATTACCCTCGGTATAGGGGAAAACTGCACAAAAGCTGCCTGTTGCCGATAAAACTAGCGATACACCTTCAAGAAGCTGGTTGTGAGGCAAAAGATCGGTATGGCGAACTAGCGTTCTTGCTAGTTCTGGCGATTTGAGGGAGCGTGAAAAGTATGGGGGATTGGATACTACTAAGTCATATTTGAGCACACAGGACTTGCTGTATGACTGGAAATCGGTTTGGTGAACTGCCAATCTATTTGCCCATTGCGATAGCTCAAAGTTTGCCTTGGCCTGCTTTGCAGAGGATTCATCAATTTCTACAGCATCAATTTGGGCTGTAGAGCGCTGTGCAAGCATTAGTGCAACGATACCAGTTCCTGTACCAATGTCGAGTATCCGATTAACATTATCACCAATGGTTGCCCATGCTCCAAGCAGAACGCCATCGGTACCAACCTTCATTGCTGCTAGTTCCTGGTAAACGGTAAATTGCTTGAATCTGAAAAAACTATTGGGCATAGCAAATTGATGAAATTGAATTGGTTGTTACTTAACTATTTATTTAAGGTATATACCATTACTTATCTCTTTACGGGCAATTCCTATTCCAAATAGGGCATAGTCGAACCGGATTGGGTCTAATGGGTCTAAGCACCTAAGGTTTTCCGTTAGCTGCTCAACTGCAGTCCAATCATTCTGGCTCCTTTCTAGAAGCCCCAGCTCTCTGGCAACCCTTGAGCTATGAGTATCTAAGGGAATCATTAGAGCCGCAGGGGGAATTTCACTCCAGATTCCAAAATCCACACCCTCATCTGCTGTTCGTACCATCCAGCGTAAAAACATGTTTAATCGCTTAGCTGCCGATCCTTTTGTAACATCGGCTACGTGTTTCTGGGAACGAGCGGCAAATTGATCCCTAACAAATTGCTCCCTAAAAAAATCTATAGCGCCTTTTATGGTTTGGGTTTTGGTGTAGCCTTTAACAAAAACAGCTCTTAAGCCCCCTTCGTTACGGTACAACCGCTGCAAAGATAATATAAAGGAGAGCAAATCATCGGCATTAAACGTTCGGTGAACAAATCCCGCTAGCTGTTTATAGTCATTCTGGGTAAAGTTCATTATAAAATCAAAGGGAGCGTTATCCATTCTAGCCATAAGCTCATTGGCATTCTTAACAATAGACTTTCTTTGCCCCCATGCTATTGTTGCCGCAAGAAATCCAGCAATCTCAATATCCTCATCGGTTATAAAACGGTGGGGAACCTGAACGGGATCGTCATCAATAAACTCACTATTTGCATACTTATGGTAGGCATCGTCAAGAATCCGAAAAAGCAGTTCGGCTGAACGATTTTGCATGAGGGGGAACTATTTAACTGTTAGGGTAATCCTTTAAAAACTTTAAAAGCAGCTATTCCATCCGTCCATCGCTCATACCCAGCTGAATATCGGCCATAGTAGCCAAATCCTTATCGTGGGTAACCACTACAAAGGTTTGCCCAAGCTGATCCCTAAGTGTAAAGAACAACTTGTGCAGCTCCTCTCTGTTCTTTGAGTCGAGGTTTCCAGAGGGCTCGTCGGCAAGGATAACAAAAGGGTCGTTTATTAGAGCGCGTGCAACGGCAACGCGTTGCTGCTCTCCTCCAGATAGTTCTGATGGTTTATGCTCAAACCTGTGACTAAGCCCCAAGAAATCGAGCAGTTCCTTTGCCTTGCGCTCTACAACATCTCTGTTTTTTCGGGCAATAAAGCCAGGGATACACACATTTTCCAACGCGCTAAACTCTGGCAGTAGATGATGAAACTGGAAAACAAAGCCTATGTTCTCATTCCTAAACCTAGCCAACGATTTCTCTTTAAGCGAGAAAACATCCTCGCCACCAATAAAAACCTTACCAGAATCGGGCGAGCTAAGCGTTCCTACTATTTGTAGTAGTGTGGTTTTGCCAGCACCACTTGGGCCTACTATGGCTACCACCTTTTTGGATGGAATCTCGACATCTACCCCTTTTAGTACAGTTAGTGCCCCGTATGTTTTTACTATTCCTGTTGCTGTTATCATTGTGCTAGGTGTTTTCTCTATCAGGTTCAAAAATAGAAATAAATTTTGGAGGATACGGATGATTCGGAGGAACTCGCAAGCTATCTGGCAATTTAACTTGTAGTACAATTATTCAAGCCCAAAATTGAGCGTCGATACTACTTTAGATTATCTTCATGAACAGTTCAATGAATATCCAGCAGCATACTTGTCTTTGAGAAAGCTTTTTCGGCAGCCACGTTTCAGTATTCCCTTTTTTTTATGACCTTTGTTTTATTAAATCGAAATCAATAATGACACTAATTAAATCAATATCAGGCATAAGGGGTACAATAGGAGGTGTTCCAGGCGATTCACTCTCTCCCCTAGACATTAATAGGTTTACAGCAGCTTATGCAAAATGGATAAATACGCGTAATCCCAATCAAAAATGCAAAGTGGTTGTAGGTCGCGATGCTAGGATATCTGGAGAAATGGTTGAGAACATTGTTATTGGAACCCTTATGGGATGTGGCGTTGACGTTGTGAGTTTAGGGCTTGCAACCACTCCCACTGTTGAGATTGCGGTACCCGAAGAGAACGCACAGGGTGGTATCATAATCACAGCAAGCCACAATCCACGACAATGGAACGCACTTAAGCTACTAAATGAGAAAGGGGAATTCCTATCGGATGCCGATGGCAAGGCAATACTTGAATATGCCGACAAGGAACACTTTGGTTTTGCCGAGGTTGACAATCTAGGAGATATTGTTGCAGAGTATTCATACCTTGATGAGCACATAAAGCAAATACTTAACCTTCCCTTAGTAAATAGGGCTGCCATTGCAAAAGCTAACTTTAGAGTAGCCATTGACTGCGTTAACTCCGTTGGTGGCATAGCTTTACCAAGGCTTCTTGACGCACTAGGTGTAAAGGAAGTTATTGAGCTGTACACCGACCCAACTGGTGAGTTTCCCCATAATCCAGAGCCACTACCCGAGCATCTAACTGAGATTTCGAGCGTTGTTGTTGCAAAGAATGCTCATGTGGGATTTGTTGTTGACCCCGATGTGGATAGACTTGCCATAGTTAACGAGGATGGAACCATGTTTGGAGAGGAGTACACTCTTGTTGCCGTATCCGATTACCTACTGTCGCACAAACAGGGCAATACTGTTTCTAACCTTTCTAGCACAGCAGCCCTTCGGGACGTAACCCAAATGCATGGAGGAGAATATTTTGCTGCAGCAGTTGGTGAGGTTAATGTGGTTAAAAAGATGAAAGAGTGCAATGCCATTATTGGAGGTGAAGGCAACGGAGGCGTTATTTACCCAGAGCTACACTACGGGCGTGATGCGTTAGTTGGTATTGCCCTTTTCCTTAGCCACTTAGCACTTAAAGGCGTTTCATGCTCCGAACTGAGGAAATCGTACCCTAACTACTCTATCAGCAAAAACAAAATAGAGCTAGGAGCAGGTCTTAACCCCGACTCAGTTCTAAAAAAACTTGCAGAAGAACACAGAGATTTCCAGTGCAATACCGAAGATGGTTTACGCATTGACTTCCCTGAGGAGTGGGTTCACATGCGCAAATCGAACACCGAACCCATAATTCGTATCTACGCCGAATCGAAAAGTGCAGAAAAAGCTGCAGCACTTGCCGAACGAATGATTGCAAAAATTAAAAGCTTAACATAGAACTGTTTTAAAGCATAGTGGTGAAAATAATAGGGGCTTTCGGTTTACGTTGCTTAAACTGAAAGCCCTTTTTGCTGTCAAAATGGTTGCTTTAACGTTTTTTAGTAGTGCGTGGGCTAGGTTGTTGTAAAATGTAAAACTACTTTCATACTAACATACACTGCCTACAAATTAACCCCAAATAATGCAATGAAAAAGAAGATAGCTATTGGATCGGCCATTGTAATAGTGGTAATTATTATAGTAGTAATATTTGGCTCAAAGGGAAGTAAAACCGCCCGTCCCCAGATAACCTCTGTGCTAAGAGGCGACTTTGAAATTATGGTTCCCGTAACTGGAGAGCTCCAAGCTCAAAGTTCCGAAATGATAACGGGTCCTGATGGGTTGCGTGGACGAAGTATCCGCTTTAGCGAAATTAAAATACAAGATCTTATTCCTGAAGGAACTGTTGTTGACTCGGGCGACTACGTAGCAACCCTTGACCGATCTGCACTAAGTAATAGGGTAAAAGAGATTGACGATGAGCTGGAAAAAAGTCAGCAACAGTACATTAAAACTCAACTTGACACAACACTCCAACTCCGGAGCCTCCGCGATAACCTGATCAACTTAAAGTTTGATATGGAGGAGAAAAAGATTGTATTAGAACAGTCTATTTACGAGCCACCTGCAACTCAGCGCCAAGCGCAAATCAATCTAGAAAAAGCAGAAAGAGCATACAAACAGGAGCAGCATAACTACAAAATTAAGAAGGAGCAAGCCGAGGCATCAATGAGGGAGGTTGCCATTAACCTTGCTCGCCAAGAAAGGGAAAAACAGGATATGCTAAATGTGCTAAGCCAGTTTGAGGTACGTGCGCCCAAATCGGGGATGGTTATCTACCACCGCGAATGGGGCGGACAGAAACGTAAAGTGGGGTCATCAATTTCACCATGGGACCTTAATGTAGCAACGCTTCCCGACCTTTCAGTTATGATTAGCAAAACCTACGTTAACGAAATTGATGTGAGCAAAGTAAAAAAGGGACAGGAGGTTAGAATTGGTGTTGATGCATTCCCAGAGAAAAAGTACACCGGCAAAATTACCGATGTAGCCAACATTGGCGAACAGCTCCCCAACACCGATGCGAAAGTTTTTGAGGTCCTAATTAGGGTTAATGAGCACGACGATATTCTTAGACCTTCAATGACCACCAGCAACCAGATTCTAATAAACAGATACAACAACGTGCTATACATACCACTTGAATCGCTACATACAGCCGATTCCATTACGTTTGTGTACACCGAGAAAGGGAATAAACGCGTTGTACTTTCTGGCGACATGAACGAGAACTATATCATTATTGAGAAGGGACTTGACGAAGGTGATAAAATATACCTATCGATACCCGAAGATGCTGATGATTTTAAACTATCTGGTGAAGATCTAATCAATGAGGTTAAGCAGCGTGTAAGGCAAAAACATATGGTTGACTCAACCGTTGTTGAACAGGACGTGGTGGTTAAAGATGAGAAGCAACGTAGAAGGAAAAATTAACAGCCCACATTTAATTAGGGTTTACATTTAACCATTTTACACGCTATAACAATGATAAAAAGATACCTACACGACATAACCATTGCTCTGGAGGCAATCCTTTCCAATAAGCTAAAATCTATTCTCACGGCGCTGGGTATTATATTTGGCGTTGCGGCAGTAATAAGCATGCTGGCCATTGGTAATGGGGCTAAGCAGGAAATACTGGAACAGATGAAAATGGTGGGAGTTAATAACATTATTATTAACCCCATTTTTGAGGAACAGGACGAGCAACAAGCCGAAGGTGAAAATGGGAAGAAACAGAACCAGAAGTTCTCCCCAGGCCTTACAGCTCTGGATTTAAAAGCCATTAAAGACATTGTACCCTCGGTTAAAAGCGCAAGTTCGGAAATAAGCCTAAACTCGTTTGTTCAGTATGAGGGACTTAGGATGCCAGCCAAGATTATGGGTGTTTCTACCGATTATTTTGACCTATATAACTTACCCCTCGACAATGGTACATACTTCTCTAAACAACAAGAGGAGCATGGAATTCCTGTGTGCGTAATAGGCTCAAACATCAAAACAAAGTTCTTTGGGAAGGTCGATCCCATTGGGCAGTACATAAAGTTTGGCAGCGTATGGCTACAGGTTGTTGGCGTAATAAAGAAGAACGATGTTAAGGTTACAGGCTTTGAGAACGCTGGGGTTAGCGTTTACAACGACAATGTGTACATACCCGTTAACACCATGTTACTTAGGTACAAAAACCGATCGGTAATAAACTCTCAAAAGTTGCAATCATCATCGGTTGGAGGTGGCGGCTTTTTCATCGTCTCCTTTGGCGGAAACACTAACTCGCAGGCACCCTCTAACTATCACCAGCTGGACCGAATTATTGTTCAGGTTGCTGAGACCGAAGACATAAACACAACAACTAAAATAATTAGCCGCATGCTTATACGCCGACATGCCGGTGTAAAAGATTTTGAAATAACCGTTCCCGAGCTTCTCCTAAAGCAGCAACAGCGCACAAAAGATATATTTAATATAGTTCTTGGAGCCATTGCCAGTATCTCGCTGGTAGTTGGGGGTATTGGAATTATGAATATTATGTTTGCTTCGGTTATGGAACGCATAAAGGAGATAGGAACCCGATTGGCCATAGGAGCTAAGAAAGCCGATATCATTGCCCAATTCCTATCCGAAGCAGTTCTAATAAGCGTATCGGGCGGATTTATTGGGGTGGTGCTGGGAATAGTTCTCTCCAAGCTAATCACACATTTTGCCGATATAAAAACCATTGTTTCCCCGTTATCAGTACTCATTGCATTTGGGGTTTCGGCTGCTGTAGGGGTTGTTTTTGGGCTGTCGCCCGCAAAACGTGCAGCAGAGAAAGATCCTATAGAATCACTTAGATACGAATAGTAAAATTCACCACACCATGCTTAAAAGTATAGCAACATCCCTTCTTATAGTAATATCCTTGGCTATAAACGCCCAAACAGTAGTGAATAAACTCACCCTGCAAGAGGTGCTCGATTTAGCCAAAGAGCAGTCACCCAGAGCCATTCAGGCTAAACACCAATTTAGAGCCGCATACTGGGAATACCGATCATATAAAGCAGAGTACCTTCCAAGCGTTACCTTTATTGGTACGCTTCCCGGTTTTAGCCGGCAAATAGTAAAGCACCAAAACAACGAGGGGGTTTACTCTTATGTGGAGGAGAACACAAATAGCATCTCTGGTGGGCTTACATTAAAGCAAAATATAGGTTTAACTGGTGGCGAGGTATTTATTGAGAGTAACCTAGAGCGAACCGATATTTTTGGCGATAACCAAACAACCAGTTACCTTTCTGTTCCAATAAGAATTGGCTTTCGCCAAGAGCTCTTTGGTTTCAATCAGCTAAAGTGGAATAAAAAAATTGAACCACTAAAGTACCTAGAAGCAAAGAGGAATTACCTAGATGCTCTTGAGTCAATATCATACGAAGCCACAGGCATTTTCTTTGACCTAATTCTGGCTCAGCAAAATTTAGTCACCGCAAAGCTCAACTATGCCAACTCCGATACCCTTTACAAAATAGCCAAGGGTCGCTATAATATTGGTACAATTGCAGAGAACGACCTTTTGCAAATGGAGCTACGATTCCTCAATTCAGGCAATGACGTTAACGATGCCGAAGTTGATTTGCAACTTAAGAAGTTTAAGATAAAATCGTTCCTTGGCCTTAACGATCAGTACGACATAGAACTAGTTATACCAAACGAATTCCCAAAGTTAACCCTTAACCACGAAAAGGTTTTAGCCCAAGCAAAACAGAACAACCCACTAATTTTATCGTATGAAAGGGATTTTATAGAAGCGCAAAAAAGGGTTGCTGAGGCTAAGGCACAACGAGGATTTAGCGCTAGCCTCTACGCAAACTACGGGCTAACAAAAAGCGCCGCAGTTTTTGATGAAGTTTACGTTGACCCCATAGACCAGCAACGAGTTAACGTTGGGGTAACCATCCCCATTCTAGATTGGGGGTTGGGTAAAGGAAGGGTAAAAATGGCGCAGTCCAATATGGAGGTTACACGAACCGTTGTTCAGCAAAAAGTTATTGATTTTGAGCAAGATGTATTCCTTGAAGTTATGCGGTTTAACCAGCAGGATAACCAGCTGCTAATTGCAGCTAAAGCCGATACCATTTCCCAGCTGCGCTACAACGTTACCAAGGAGCGTTTCCTTATTGGGAAAATTGATGTACTCGATTTGAATGTGGCTCAGTCTGAACGCGACCAAGCAAAGCAGAAGTACATTCAGTACATGCGGAGCTACTGGCAGAACTACTTTAACATGAGGCGCCGAACCCTTTACGACTTTGAAAACGACAAACCACTTTCTGTTGATTTTGAGGAGCTAATAAAGTAATTGTGAGAGTAAAAATCCCCTTTGAGCTAATAGAGATAGAAAAGAGCAGCTTTCATCCTGTAATTAACATCACGTTAAAGGGTGAGAGCTACCTTTTTGTTATTGATACTGGGGCTTCGCGTACGGTTATCCACAGCGAACTAGCCGCCCAATTCCCAAGAATTGATATGGGTACATCGGAGCCTTTTGCAGCCAGCATCACGGCTGAATCCCTTCCTGTTACAATGGTGTGCATAGATAACCTCTACCTTGGTGAGAACCAATTTACCAACATTCAGGCTTTTAGCGCCGACTTATCAAGCATCTCATCCTATTACGAAACCATGACAGGCAAAAGGCTATACGGGTTATTAGGGTGCGACTTTATGATAAATACCAAGGCCACCATGAACTTCACAAAAAAGATATTAACACTAACCCGTATTGGCTAAATAAACGTGTATGAGGTTATTGGGATGCCACAATATCCCATATTATTAGTTATACAGGGCAATTAGTTGGTGCTAACACCCCACATCAGTAAATATCGGGTATCTATTCTCAAAAAAAAGTATATATTTGCCCGATAATTTTCGGAATAAAGTAAAAATATCCAACCAATTAACACCAAAACCAATGCAGAATAAAGGTGCGATTAGGTTTATAGCCATTGCATTAGCGCTGGTTTGCTTGTACCAGCTATCGTTTACTTGGGTAACAAAAAGGGTAGAAAAACAAGCTCGCGAATATGCTAACGGAGACTCAGCAAAAGAGTTCTACTACCTAGATTCTATTGCTTCGGAGCCTGTTTACAACTTTTTATGGGTGAGAGATTTCACCTTTAGGGAGTGTAAAGAGCGTGAGATTAACCTAGGTCTTGACCTTAAGGGTGGGATGAACGTAACCCTACAGGTTTCTGTTGAGGACATCGTTAAGTCGTTATCGAACAACAACACCGATAGCACTTTCCTTAAGGCATTTGATCTTGCAAAGACCCTTCCTGCAAATCAGGATTTCATTACCCGTTTTGGAACAGCATTTGAAACCGTTGCTCCAAATGCAAGGCTAGCCCCATTCTTCCAAACCAGAGAGCTAAGCGACAGAATAACCTTTAACTCAACCAACCAAGAGGTAATTGAAGTTATTCGTGCTGAAGCAGAGGGCGCTATTTCAAACTCGTTCAACATTATCCGTAACCGTATCGACCGCTTTGGCGTATCTCAGCCAAACATTCAGCGCCTCGAGAACTCAGGACGTATTCTTGTTGAACTTCCAGGTGTAAAAGAGCCAGAGCGTGTTCGTAAGCTTCTTCAAGGAACTGCTAGCCTAGAGTTCTGGGAAACCTACGACAACCAAGAGGTGTACCCACTACTTGAGAATGCTAACAGAAAAATCAAGGAGATTCGCGATGCGCAAGCTACCGAAAACACTCAGGTTGCTGAAACCAATGAAGCAGCAGAGGTTGCTCCTGCCGATACCACTGGAAACGAACTAGTCGATCTTCTTAAGCAAGAAGGTGCTGCCGATACAACTGCATTGGCAACAAACGCTCAGTTCGAAAAAGAGTTCCCTCTTTTTGCAAAGCTAAGACCATCGGCTGGTGCTAACAATCAGCTAATGCCTGGCCCTGCGGTAGGTCTTGCTCATTACAGGGACACTGCCGCTGTAAACGCATTCCTTAACATGCCACAGGTTAAGGTTTTATTCCCTAGGGATATTCGGTTCCTATGGACCATTAAGCCTGTTAAATGGGACAAAACCGAAAGCCTATACGAGCTTATTGCAATTAAAGCATCAAGCCGCGACGGAAAAGCCCCTCTTGATGGTAGCGTAGTTACCGAAGCTCGCGAGGAATTTGGCAATAATGGTGGAAGCACTGCAGAGGTTTCAATGGTTATGAACGCCGAAGGTTCAAAAACTTGGGCTCGATTAACTGCTGATAACATTGGAAGCAGCATTGCAATTGTACTAGACGATTACGTTTACTCATATCCTAGGGTTAACGACGAAATTAAGGGTGGACGCTCTTCAATCACTGGAGACTTTACCGTTAACGAGGCGAAAGACCTTGCAAACGTGCTTAAATCAGGTAAACTACCTGCTCCTGCACGTATTATTCAAGAAGAAATTGTTGGTCCATCGCTAGGTAAGGCGGCTATTAACTCAGGCTTTACCTCATTCCTACTAGCGTTTGTTGTAGTGCTAATCTTTATGCTATTCTACTACAGCTTTAGCGCTGGTTTTATTGCCGATATCGCTCTAATAGCCAACTTATTCTTCCTTATTGGTGTACTTGCTTCGTTTGGTGCAACCCTAACCCTACCTGGTATTGCTGGTATTGTGCTTACCCTTGGTATGGCGGTTGACGCAAACGTACTTGTTTTTGAACGTATCCGCGAGGAGCTACGCAGCGGTAAAGGCGACTCATTGGCCATTGCCGACGGTTATAAAAACGCCTACTCTGCTATTATCGACGGTAACGTTACCACCCTGCTAACAGGTGTAATTCTTTACGTGTTCGGTTCAGGCCCAATCCGCGGTTTTGCTACCACTCTAGTAATTGGTATCCTTACCTCGTTGTTTAGCGCCCTATTCCTAACCCGTTTAATTGTTGAGATGATGGGTAAGCGCAAAGGCGGCCTACGCTTCTCAACCCGTTTCTCTGAAGGTGCATTCAAAAACGCTAAGTTCAACTTTATTGGTGGACGCAAAGTAGCCTACATCATCTCTTCTGGCTTAATGATTATCTTCATTGCTTCTCTAGCAATCAGAGGTCTGAACCCAGGTATCGATTTTGCAGGTGGACGTACTTACGTTGTTAAGTTCGACCAAAGCGTTTCTACCGTTGAAATTGCCGATGATCTAAGGAACGTGTTTGGTAACGCTCCAGAGGTTAAAACCTTTGGCGACGACAACCAAGTAAAGATTACCACCAAGTACAAAATTGATGTTGAGGGTGAAAACGTTGATAACGAAGTAGATTCACTACTGTACATAGGTCTTAAGAATCAACTTCCTACCGATATAGATTTGAGCTCATTTAGAACAGACTATAAGCAGAGCTCAATGAAGGTTGGTCCAACCATTGCTCACGACATTAAGCGTGATGCTGTAATTGCAGTATTCCTGGCTCTTATCGCAATCTTCCTTTACATCTTGATTCGTTTCAAGAACTGGAGGTTTAGTACAGGTGCTGTTGCTGCTCTTGCACACGATACCATTGTAGTTATAGGTGTATTCTCAATACTTTACAATAGGGTTCCATTTAGCATGGAGATTGACCAAGCATTTATTGCAGCAATTCTAACCATCATTGGTTACTCTATCAACGACACGGTGATTATTTTTGACCGTATCCGTGAGTACATTGGTCTATACCCAAAACGCGATAGGATTACCAATATCAATAATGCGCTTAACGACACGCTAAGCCGTACATTTGCTACCTCATTCTCTACCCTAGTGGTTCTTATACCTATTTTCTTCTTTGGTGGAGAGGTTATTCGTGGTTTCATTTTCGGACTAATTATTGGTATTCTAGTAGGTACCTACTCTTCACTGTTCGTAGCATCACCAATTGCTTTCGACCTTGAGAAAAAGGGCGCCAAGAAGGCATAATTTGCCTTAAAACATACTGAAAAGCCCACTCCAAAAGGAGTGGGCTTTTTATTTGCAGCATGCATACCCAAAATACTTTGCTAATAAATAAACCAACCTGTACTGGCTTAATCTAATAGAACAAATTACCTTTGCAAAAACTGGACTTATGCCCACTCTAACATTCATAGGCCTATCGGAGCTAATTTTCATTTTCCTAGCAATACTCCTACTATTTGGTTCTAAAAGAATACCAGAGGTAGCAAGGGGATTGGGTAAGGGCGTTAGGGAGTTTCAAAAGGCTACCAACGAGATTAGGCAAGAAATAGCTAATGCAACCGAAGACATTAGCCATACATCCACATCGCCAAAGAAATTGGAGGAGAAAAGTACTCCCAGCAACAGTTCAGAAATCCACTCATAAAGGCTATAATCTAGCCGTTTAACAATTATTATATCATAAAAGTAGGATTATTACTTTTTTTGCTGCTATCTTTGCAGCCCCAAATACACATTTGAACTAGCACAAAAAGAGCTCTTTACATATTGGAATAATATAGACACATACCGGAAAGCCGGGATTTTTAATTACCAGTACACTCATGAAAAAGTTTGAAAAGGATGCTTTCGGAGAGAAACCCGTGAGGAGGAGTAAATCCGAGGAAGAAAATGCACCAACTTATCGCCCAAGGTCGTACAGACCTAGGATAACCGAAGAGGAGACTCCTGCTAGTGAACCAACAGAAAGAAAAGTAAGAGAAGAACGCCCAAAACCTCAAGCAATCTCATCTGAAAATACAGATTCTGAACGTCCTCGCGTAGAGCGCAAATCGTACTTTACCAAAAGACACGAAAGCCAATCAGCTAACAACGAAGAGGAACGTACCCCATACGAGCGTAAACCCAGATCGTTTGATAAGGATAGAAATCCTTTTAGTAGCGACGACAGCTCTAACGAAGGGGAACGCCGATCATTTAACAGAGACCGTAAACCATTTGATGGCGAACGCCGTGAGCGCAGAAGCTTTGACGGCGAGCGCAAACCCTTTAACCGTGAGGGTGGCGAGCGTCGTTCTTTTGACCGCGATCGCAAACCGTTTGATGGTGAAAGACGTGAGCGCAAACCGTTTGATGGCGA
>DHVO01000134.1 GCA_002412705.1 Bacteroidales bacterium UBA5206
GAGGAATAAGAATGTTTTGCACATCCTCGCGAATAATACGCTGCATCTCATCATCAGAAGCAAACTCATCGTGCTGGGTCGATACAACAATTGTATGGATACGCTCTGGCTCTCCGTTGTTGTTGTACTCAAGGGTAACCTGGCTCTTAGCATCGGGACGAAGGTAGGTCATCTGCTTGCCCTCGCGACGGATTTTTGCAAGCTCCATCAGCAGGATGTGCGATAGCACAAGGGTAAGCGGCATGTAATCGTCGGTTTCGCGAGATGCGTAACCAAACATCATACCTTGGTCGCCTGCACCCTGGGCATCCTCATCGGCACGAACAACACCGCGGTTAATGTCGGCAGACTGCTCATGAATGGCAGAGATAACACCACAAGAGTTACCATCGAACATGTACTCGGCTTTGGTATAGCCAATGCGGTTAACCACATCGCGGGCAATTTGCTGAACATCAACGTAGCCGTTGGTTCTAACCTCGCCGCTAAGCACAACAAGGCCGGTAGTAACTAGGGTTTCGCATGCAACTTTTGATTCGGCATCGCGACGAAGAAACTCATCGAGAAGCGCATCGGAAATCTGATCGGCAACTTTATCGGGGTGACCCTCAGAAACACTCTCAGAAGTAAATAGATATCCCATCGTTTTTATTTTTTGAAGTGAATAAAAAGGGTGGGAAGGTTTGGAGATTGACAAGCGGTAAAAAATACGGTTTTAGCATTTTTTTGTGTGGTTGCAATCAGACAAATCTTTCCACTGTGAAAACAGACCACAAAGGTAATTGTTTTTTGCCAAACTACCGAATTGAGTATGCAAGTTTACCATTGATGCCAAACCAAGGCCATTTTGTTAGCATTTATCAAGAACTCAACAGCAAATGTCAACGTATAACACAAATACAATTTTTACCATTATTATGTTAAAATAAGGTATTTTACTACATTTACCCGTACCCAAACCCAACCAAAATGTCGCTTGGAAAGCAGAACCAGGAGCAGCACAGAAAAGTATTGGCACTTATAAGAGAGAACGCCAAGCTTATTGAGGCTATCCTAAAAATGTTTATTGATGGCATAAGCAGTCCGGTACTAATACTAACCGACTATAAAATAGTATATGCTAATCCACAAGCGATAAAACTCTTTGGCTACTCAACCCGTGCGCTAAGAGAGCACTCCATCGACGATTTATTTAAAACCAATAAGCCACAGCCCTTTAGCAGCTACGTTACAAAATCCAACGGATTTAGAACCAAGCCATCGGAACGAATTGCGGTACGAATTGAGAACCGCAGCGGCAGTGGTAAATGGTATGTGCCCACGTTTAAGCGCCATCAATGGAAAGGAAAAAGTTCCATTGTTATGTCGCTAAACGACCTAGATTTATCTAACACCAACCCAGAAAATATCCTCAAAAACGAGCTGCGGCTACAGCTGGCCCTAAAGGGCAGCAACCAAGCAGTGTGGGACTATAACCTAAAAACAGGCGAGCTGTACCTAGGAAAGGAGTACTTCTCAATGCTTGGCTATAAACCCGAAGAGATTAAGTCCAGCTACGACTCGTGGCACAAGCTAATTCACAGTTCGTTTTCCACAAAGCTTAATGGAATGATATCCAGAATAGCAGAAGGAAAAGAAACCTCTGTAAACTGGGAATACCTTGCCAGAACCAAGCACGATGGTTACAAGTGGATAATGGGCATTGGCAGGGTTGTGGAATGGGACTACACGGGTGCCCCCGTACGAATGGTTGGTATCCATATGGATATTGACGACAGGAAGCGCCTAGAGATTGATAGGCTAGATATGTGGAAAACCCTTCAGGGCTTTATTCGCTCATCAACCGACGGGTTAATACTCACCGACCATAAAGGGCTAATTATTGAGTGGAACGCTGCACTTGAGCGTATATCGCAGCTCAAGCGTAACTCGGTTATAGGGAAACCTCTATGGGAAGTTCAAGGGCTACTGCTAGCATCCAACGAAAAGGGACGCGAAGCTATTGAACGCGTAAGAAATGCCTTTACATCATTAGCACACACAGGTAAAAACCCGTGGGAAGGATTGATTTTTGAAAGCCAGATACTCCTTGCAACGGGCGAGATAAGAACAATACAGCAATCGCTATTCTCAATATCAACAGAAACAGGAATAAGCATTGCTGCAACTCTTAAGGATATTACGGAGAGCAAAACAGCACTTACCAAGCTGGAAAAGAGCGAGGAGCGTTTAAAGCTTGCCGTAGCGGCAGGGAATGTTGCCGTTTGGGATCTGGACTTTATTACAAAGGAGAAGTACTTCTCGCCGCTAACCTTCCAGCTACTGGGCTACATGCCATGGGAAATTGAGCCCACCGTTGAGATGCTTGAAAAGCACATACACCCCGACGACAAAAACCGGATTAGGGAAAGTATGGAGGTACTTTTTGAAACGGGAACAAGTATAGATCTTGTTTTTAAGATTAAATCAAAATCGGGGAAGTACCTGTGGATAGAGTCGCATAACCGCATATTTAGGAATGAGAGCGGAGCTCCTGTTAGAATAACGGGAACGTTTACCGACGTTACCAAGCAAAAGGAAGCCGAAATTGAGCTAATTCTGCATCGCGAGGAGCTTATGAAAAGCCTTGCACAGCAGGAACTACTTTCGCGCATATCCATAATACTTAACACAAACATGCCTTTTTCTGATAAGAACCAGAGCGTTCTTACCAATCTTGGCCAGTTTACCTATGCAAGTAGGGTTTATATTTTTGAGAACTCAGACGATCTAAGGTTTACAACAAACACCTACGAATGGTGCAACACGGGAATTGAGCCACAAAAAGATTCGCTTAAAGATATTCCTTTAGCTCCAATTCTAGAATGGTCCAAAAGTAGTGAGTACCTTTTCTCCAACAACATAAAAAAGGAGCTGCCCACCGATATTGCCGAGCTTATGCTTAGGCAGGGAATACAATCCTTTCTTATATTCCCTATGTGGGTTGAGAATAAAGCTATTGGTTACATAGGTTTTGATGAGTGCAACTACGCCCGTACATGGGAACGCAGCGAGGTAGAACTGCTTAGAACCATTGCAAACCTTATAGCCTTTTCTTATGAGCGGGAGCAGATATTACAAAGAACAACCCAACTTGATGCTTAGCTAACCAATAACCTTTTGGCTAAAAATATTTACTTTGCAGATTAAGGGAAACACCGTATAAATTGGCATAACAACTAAAATATAACCGCATGAAACGAATCGTATTGGGATTAAGCTTGGCCTGTATCGCTTTACTGCCACAAAGGAGCCAAGCACAGCGTGAGCCACAAAATGTTCGCCGCGTTATTGTAACCTCATCATACGTTATTGAGAACGGCCAACGAACATCAAAATTCTTTGCTACCAAGCAAGAAATATACGATTCGCTAGGAAGAATGCACACCGAGATATTCTACAACAACGATCATTACCCACAAAACTACACGTGGCACGAGTTCGATGGGAATAAGCTTAAAACATCGGATTACTTTGTTAGCGAGAAACTTGCCTACCGCCTAGCCTATAAAATGAACGGTGAAAACAAGGTAACGGAAATTAAGCACCTTGTTGCGTCCGATAAAGAACCTGTTCTTTACCAAACCATTAGCTACACATACAAAAAGGGGCTTTTAACCACCACTGCGGGTAAAGACGCAAGGGGTAAAACCGGATTTAAGGCAACCCACAAGTACGACAACAAGGGCACCGAAATATCCCGTAAGGTAAAGGTAAAAAACACTGTTCCGCTTGATTCCATTGTTGAGCTAACCCGTATCCCAGCATACGATAGCCTTGGCAGGATAATATCAAAAACGGAAACAATTACCTACTACCCAGCTAGAAAGGTAACCCAAACCACAGAGTACACCTACAACAACATTGATTCTGTTGCAACGGAAACCCTTTACAACGAGGCTAAAGCTAAGGTTTGGAGCAAAGAGTATATATACCGCCCTAACGATAAGCGCCTACAGCAGGTAAAAACTACCGATGCTAACGGAACTCTTGTTGAGTGGACCGCTCGCCGCTTTGAGCTTTACCCCACCCGCGACAGAAGGAATAGGATACTTGAATAAGGTAAGAATAACAAAAAGAAACGCTCGCTAGTTAGTTCTAGCGAGCGTTTCTTTTATCTACTCAACCTATAATAAGGGAGCGTTGCCGTTACATCAAAGCCCAACTTTTGGGCTAGCATGTACGATGCCGTATTCTCAAACCGGCACGACCATACAGGGATTAAGCCCCGCTCTAGGCAGTAGTCAATTAGCGCCACGCAAGCCTTAATGGCAAAGCCCTTGCCCCTATACTCTGGTAGCGTTTCGATACCCAGCTCCAGGTAGTTCTCATGTATAAACGATGCGTAGGCGGTTGATGCTATCTTCCCCTCGTGAATTAGGCTAAACCCAACACCTTCCGAATCGAACTGCTGGGCATTGCGCCAAAAGTAGAGAGGTACTACGCTACCCGTAATCTCACTAAACATGGAGAACGATGTGCGCACAATATCATCGTTACCTGCTGCTAGTGTCTGCCTTATGGCTCTGTACTTATCCTCGTTAAAAGTAAAGTTTACCCTTGAGTTCTCCTCAACCAGATGGTCGGGGCTTGGCTTTGCGGGATTAAACTTCACAAGGTTATCGCCAAGTAGCTGGTTAAGCGTACCGTACCAACTATCAGGATAAGCCTGCATCCACTCGGGCGCTTTTCGCTCACCATCGGCATTTAGCGCATAACGGGTAAACCAGCTATTGAACTGTGTATTGGTGCTATTGCCAAGCAATAGGCTCATCCCATAGGGATGAAGAATGTAAAACGACGAAGGATTCTCGGCACAATCGGCATAAATAGTGCCATCCACATGTTGCTCGGCTACAGTGCGAGCAAAAAAGCAGTTAATGCTTACGCCCTTTAAAGCCTCTATGGCTTTACCATATTGGGCGGGTTCTAACTTTACCATAATACCTTGGTTATTAGTTAAACATTACTTTAGGTTAAGCTGCATCCAAACCACATCAAAGGAGACCCCGTTTTTAACTCCCACCCCTTTAAATCGGCCACACTCAGCAAAGCCATTCCTTTTATGGAAGCTTAAGCTCGGCTCGTTTAGCGACGATATGCTTGCCAGAATAGTTCTGATGCCCATTGCACGAGCATCGGCTAGTAAGCAATTTAACGCAAGGCTGCCAACGCCTTTCCCCACGTAGCGGGGATGGATAAAGTAGGTTATCTCGGCCGTACCCTTAAAGGTTGAAAAGGAGTGCCACGGCTTTAGGTTGGTGAAACCAATAACCAAATCGCCAGTGGAATTAAGGATTGTATATGCAGGATAGCCCTGAATGCGCTCAAGCATAGCCGCAAAGAACTGCTCTGGAAGCGGCTGCTCTGCGTAAGCGGCAAAGCTGCTCTGTATGTAGTGGTTAAAAACATCCATTACCCCACTTGCATGCTCCTTAGCCATAGGAACAAACTGAACCATTGCTTTTGTTTCCATACTTTTTTTATGCAAATGAAATGCTATTTTGTATGACCAGAAACATCCAATAAATCACTATTTTTAGTCAACCAATTTTTAGGGTATGATTATTACCATTGATAAAAGCCGCACCGATAACCTAACCCAACAGATTGCCGACGAGATTATTAGGTTAATCAAGATGGGTGCAATAAAGGAAGGAGAGCAGCTTCCATCGAGCAGAGTACTTGCGCAGCAGCTGGGAGTAAACCGCACAACCGTGGTTAGAGCCTATGAGGAGCTTTGGGCACAGGGCTACACAGAGAGCAGCGCAGGCTCATACACAAGGGTGCGGTTACCTATGCATCTGAGCGGGGAAAAATCAACGGGAAAGGGAAAGCCAATAACATGGAAGCACGGGCTAGGTGGTGCTGCGAATAGCTTTGCCCCGCTGGTATCATCAAAACACCCTAATGCAATTGATTTTCAGAGGCTAGAACCAGATAGCCGATTGATAGACCAAAAGGTATTTGCCAGCTGCTACCGAAATGCTGCAGCCTGCTCGGAGCAAAGCATATTTGGATACTCGCACCCACAAGGGTATCAACCCCTAAGGCACGATATTGCCAAGCACATGCAGCTGCATGGCATAAACACAACGCCCCAGAATGTGCTGGTAACCAACGGAGCCCAAAACTCGTTACAGCTAATATTTCAGGCGTATGTAACAAGCAGCAATACCATTGCCGTTGAGAGCCCAACCTACTCAATGCTTATTCCGCTTATTAGGCACTACAACCCCAAGGTTATTGAAATTCCTGTTCTGGAAGATGGAATGGATATTGATTTTTTAGCCGATACCCTTGGTAAGCATAGCGTGAAGCTAGTTTACACCATGCCCACATTCCACAACCCAACAGGAACAACCATGCCTCAACATAAACGGGAAAGGCTGCTTAGCCTTTGCCAGCAGCATGGCCTAATGCTAATTGAGGATAGCATTGAGGAGGAGCTTAAGTACTTTGGGCGGGTTCATCTCCCCATAAAATCAATGGATAGCGGCGATAACGTAATCTACCTAGGCTCGTTCTCAAAGATTCTTGCCCCCGGACTCCGAACGGGCTGGATAATTGCTCACCCGGATTGTATAAGCCAGCTATCGGGACTAAAAACGGTGTTAGACCTATCATCAAACACGCTAAGCCAAGCTATGCTGCACCACTTTTGCAGCGATGGCCATTACGAGCTTCACATTAGGAAGATGCTGAAGGCATACAAAAAACGAATGACCCTTGCGCTACGCCTGCTAAAGCAGGAGCTGCCAAAATCCATAGCCCGCTGGAACGAGCCCCTTGGCGGATACCTAATATGGATTGAGATAAATACCGAACTTGACGAACCCTCACTCCTTGCCCTTTTCCAGAAACATGGCGTAATGGTATCGGGCGGTAATGCCTTTTTCTTTAGCCAACCCGGTAGGAGCTATATCCGCATATCGATATCAAAATCAGATACCAATGAGATTGAAGAGGGTATAAGAAGGATGGGAAGCGCTGTTAGGGAAATAGAACCTAAAGGTAGTCTAACTTTTAAGTAACGCTCTTGCATACTATGATTTACATACAGAATCCAAACCTTTATCCCAATTTTTTTTGCTACTTTAGGTTAATAACCTTTATGCGCAACGCCAAAACCACCGCAGCACCAGTAATAACTTTAACCCATTGATATGTCTGAACTTACTAACAATTCCGATAAGCGAGTACAAGACTTACTCGCATTCTCCCTTGGCATGATGAATGGTGAAAACGGAGCCGAACTTATTGAGCGCTACAAAGAGGCCATAGAGAACGTTACCCCATACGACATGCTAAAGCTAGAGGACAAGCAGCTGGAAATGGGAATTTCGCCCGACAATATCAAAAGGGATATTGAGAAGATTATAAACGTACTCTTTAAAAGCCTAAACAGCTACCAGTGGGAAAAGCCCAAACAAGGCTCCTTTCTATACTACTTGATGCTTGAGAACGATGCATTTACCTACAAGCTAAATCAGATTAAAAAGATTTTACGCTCATACAAAGGGCGGGAACAGTCAGATTTTGCCACCCTTAGCCAAGAACTTCTACCCCGCTTTAAGGAGTTTGAACAGTTTGAGTACCACTACATCAAAAAGGAAAATATTCTTTTCCCATATCTGGAGAAGAACTGGACAAGCTACAGGCCTCTTAAGGTAATGTGGTCCATACACGATGATATTAGGCGGAGCCTGAAAAAGCTAATTGCCATGCTTGATGATAAAAGCACCCAATGGCAGGAGTTCAATATCCTTATAGGAAAGTACTTCTCTTTGGTATTTAGAATGTTCCAAAAGGAAAACATAATACTATTCCCTGTGGCAAGCAGCAGCGTTAGCAAGGATGCATGGCAAACTATGCACTTGCAGAGCTTTGAATACCCCTTCCCCTTTATCGATTCACCCCAAAAACCTAGTTCCAAAGCAGCACCGCAGGCAGCAGAACAACCCTTGGGGGCAATAAGCAACACCTTTGTTTCTGAAACGGGGAACCTTAGCACCGAGCAAGCCCTGCTAATCTTTAATAACCTACCCGTAGATATTACCGTTGTTGACGAAAACGATAAGGTTCTGTTCTTTAACAAAGCAAAGGAGCGTTTCTTCCCGCGCTCGCCAGCAATTGTTGGACGGAGTGTGCAAAACTGCCATCCACCAGAAAGCGTTCACGTTGTGGAGAAAATTATTGCCGCATTTCGTTCAGGGGAAAAGGATAAGGCCGATTTCTGGATTCAGATGAGGGGGCGATTTATTCTAATCCAATACTTTGCCCTTCGTAACCCAAAAGGCGAGTACAAAGGGGTGCTTGAGGTTAGTCAGGATGCCACAGAAACACGAGGCTTGCAGGGCGAAAAACGGCTGCTAAGCTGGGAATAACGCTTTATTTACCCACAAAACAATAGGCTTTAACCACTCTGCGTGTAAACGCACTTACTGGTTAAAGCCTATTTTGTTGATATTAAATACGATTGGCTACAGATTTATAGCCCCAATAAGCGCTAAAAATCCTATAGAGAAAATTGCTCCTCCCAATAATCCGTAAAAGATACGGGCTCCATTTCTACCCATAAACTTTACAATAAACTGCGCTTTACGCGATTCAAAAAAGAAGTCCCAATTGGCAATGCTAGCAATAATTGCAAATAGACCAATTAGCGCTAAAAGAGAATTCATTAAAACTGGTTGTTCCATAACTACCTAAAATACTAGTGTTTATTCTAAAAATAAGGGTGCAGTAAAATGCTGCACCCTGTACTATGAGTTTACTTGTTACTTCTTTCTGCGTTTGCCACCGCGGCTCTTATCCGAGCTCTTGCCGTAACCCTTATCGGAGCCCTTGCCCGATGAACGGCGTCCACCTCCGCCAAAGCCACCACGGCTGCTCTGTGCTGGACGCGATGGGCCACCAAAACTCCTACGTGGAGGGCGAGCATTCTCATTTGGCTCCAGCTGACTGGTTCCTGCCAACTTAAAGTCGAGCTGCTTAAGCGCAAGGTTGGTGCGGTGCACCACTACTTGAACCTCATCGCCAAGCTGGAACCTACGATTGGTCTGGCGACCAACAAGGCAGTAGTTCTGCTCATCGAAGGCGTAGAAATCATCATCGAGGTCGCGCATGGCAACAAGACCCTCGCACTTGCT
>DHVO01000073.1 GCA_002412705.1 Bacteroidales bacterium UBA5206
TATAACCCGCAACGGGTGCAGGTATCATACTCCCAAAACGATGCCGAAGCCTACAAGTACAGCAATCAGCAAGTGGAGTATAACCGGGTTAGCAGGCAAATAGGTATTCTTTACTCAGCATTTATTGGCTCGGCAAATCAAGCCAAAGCGTTTGCTTTTCATCTTGGATCTCGCTACGCGTGGCAAAATACTCAGCAGGCATTTTATGCCGAGAAGCAGGTTAACACCCTAAACGTAAATCTGCGTGCCGAGAAGGCGTTCCTTTTGTTCCGCCGGCAATCTACCGTTAGCGCCACTGCTGAGTGGAATGGACGAATTAAATCGAGCTTAGATATCAATCCAGAGTCGGAGTTTATTAAACCCGAAACAGAGATAACCACACCCGTTGTTTGGAACACCTTTTACTTTGAGGAGTCTAGTTGGGCTTCGGCCAGTGTGGCGTGGAATATTTACCTGCGTTCAAAGTCAACCGTTCGTCCGTACTTTGGTGTTAACGTGTCTGGGTTAAAGGTTATTAACTCGGAGGCATTTGCCAATGAGTATAGGGTTTTTACAGCGTTTAGCTTTGGGCTTCAGCTTTAGACTAATTGTTTTAAACACTAAAAAATATCATCATGAAAAGAACTGTACTACTACCGCTACTGTTCTTGAGCCTTTTGGGTTTTACACAGGAGTTTGCGTGGGTAAAATCGGCTGGCAGCTATGGCGACGATAGGAGCATGAGCTGCACCGTTGATGCGCAGGGCGACTACCTATTTGTGGGTATGTTTACCGATTCCATTAGGCTAAGCCAGTCAATATTGCTAAAGAGCAATGGTAAGTCCGATTTTTATCTGCTCAAAACCAATAGTTTGGGTGAGCCAATTTGGGCTGTTCACGGAGGTGGCAGTTCCTATATAAGCGAAGCTGTTGGCGTAGATACCGATGAGCAGGGAAACATTTACATAGCCGGTTACTTCCCCGATACCCTAAGGATTGGTGAAACCGAGTACTATGGCTACAAGGATGGGAAAAAGGATGGTTTTATTGCTAAGTTTACTCCAAGTGGCGAACTGGTTTGGGTAAAAACAGTGGTTGGCCCAAGCGACGATCAGTTTGAAACACTTGAGGTGGTTGGCTCAACCATTTATGCCACTGGCCGATTTAAGCTGTCGCTTACCATAGACGGTGTAACATTCCAGTCAGAAGATTCCAACGTAGGCGAGAATGTTAATCCCTTTGTGGTGAGCATGAGTACCGATGGTACGCTGAACTGGATAAACAAGGTGGATTGCCAATCGGGTTTTGCTCGTGCCATATCATCTGCTGCAAACGGCTACTTATATGTTGGCTTTGAGCTTAAGGGAACACCCTTTTTGCGCACGGTTGGCACATCGTACGTTCAGCCACTCAAGCAGTCTAACTCTACTACTGCCGATAACTATATTGTTGCGCTAAATCCCCAAACAGGAGCACAAGTATGGGCAAACAGAATGTCTAGCAATAAGTCGGAAATGCTTTACGCTTTAACCTCCGACGAGAATAGTAATGTGCTAATTGGCGGCATATTCCAGTCAACGGTTAAACTGGAGAGTACCGATGGTAACTCTGCAACTGCAACCTCCAAGGGGAATTTCGACTTTTACCTTTGTAAGTACGATGCATCGGGTAAGCTGCTGTGGTCCGATTTTCAGGGCGGCACCGAATCGGATGTTCTAACCGATATTGCAATAGGGAAGAATGGCTACATATATCTCACTGGCTATTTCTCATCGCCCACAATCCAAATGGGGAATGTAACCGTTGAGGCTGTTCTTAGCAACATCAACTCCTTAATCCTTAGATATACTCCCGAAGGTGTTCCTTCGTGGGCTAAAGTGGCTTCATCAACCAATAGCGCCTTCTTTTTGAATTCAATTACCTATGTTGGTGAAGGCGAACTCCTGTTTTGTGGGAGCTACAAAGGGCAAGGAACCTTTTTTGACGGCTCAGAACTTTTTAATGAGTTCACCACAAGTAATCTTGTTTTCTCGCGTCTAAGTGACAAAACCGTGTCGGTTGATCCTGTAAATGCGAATGGTTTAACGGTTGATGTTTACCCAATTCCTGCAAACCAGCAGCTACACTTCAAAACTCCCGATAATGTTACGGTTAGCCGTATTCGTGTGTTTAACCTTATTGGACAAGAGATGCTTAGCGTTGTACCCCAATCTGCCTCACTTAGCGTAGGCGGATTACGCCCAGGTATCTATTTGGCCAGCTTTACCATTGGTAATAGGGTGATAACCAAAAAGATTGTGGTGAATAGATAAGGTGCAGTAAACCATTTTTTGAAACAAATTGAACAGAAAAATAACCCCAAAATTTTAATCATGAATAACAAACTTTTTAAGAACAGGAACCTGTTCAGGCTTGGCCTTCAGTGGTCGGTAGTGCTGCTTCTGCTTTACATGTGGGCGCGCTGGGCGTTCGATAAGTCCTATGTGCCAAACTTTGAAACCTACTGCCCATTTGGTGGACTACAGGCATGGGGAACTTACCTTGTGCGTGGCTCTTTGCCTTGCAGTATGACCACCATTCAAATTTTTATGGGAGCAACCCTTATGGTTGGTGCCTTTTTGCTTAGCAAGTTATTCTGTGGATACATTTGCCCTCTGGGTACTTTCTCGCAGTGGCTTGGTAAACTTGGCGATAAAATCTTTAAGAAGCGTCGCGATTTTACTGGCATTGCCGATAAAGCGCTTCGCTCCATTAAGTACATCCTACTGTTTATAACCTTTTACTTCACACTTGGTCAGAGTGAGTTGTTCTGCAAAAACTACGATCCCTTCTTTGCTACCTTCACCCTTTTCGATCACGATGTAACAGTATGGATGAGCGTTCTTTCCATCTCGCTACTTGTGCTAGGTGCAATGATGTTCCGTATGTTCTGGTGCAAATACCTTTGTCCGCTGGGTGCTGTAACCAACATCTTCCGCTATTTTATAATGTTTGCTGTTGTAATAGGAGGCTACGTAGCGCTCTCATTGGCAGGTGTTAGCATCTCGTATGTTTGGCCACTAGCCATTGTTTCCATTCTTGGTTACATTTTGGAGATTTGGAAAATGGAGAGCCGCATATTCCCATTCCTAAAGGTTACTCGCAATACCGATACTTGTATCGACTGCGGAAAGTGCGCAAAGGTGTGCCGTCAGGGTATTCCTGTTGATAAGCTGGCTAAGGTGGACCATATAGATTGCGACCTGTGTGCAGAGTGCGTTCACGCTTGTCCAAAAGATGGTGCGCTAACCATTAACCGTAAGCGTAATATTGGATGGTTACCAGCAGCCATTACTGTTGTACTGGTAATTGTTGCGCTTGTACTGTCTAACCAAATGCGCATTCCAACCATTGAGGTTCGTTGGGCCGACGATGCACAGTTTGAGAATGCCCGTGTTTACGAGCGTACTGGGCTTAAGAGCGTAAAATGTTATGGTAGCGCCATGAACTTTGCTGGTCATGTTCGCCGCGTTCGTGGTGTGCTTGGTGTAACGGCTTATGCCGACGATCGCTCTGTTGAGGTGTACTACGATCCTAAAATTCTTACCCCTGAAAAGATTACCGAGGCTATCTTCTCTGCATCAACAGAAAAAATATCCGAAGTTCCCGATAGTACCATTGCCGTTCAAGAAGTTGAGTTTGGTATTAACCACTTCTTCGATCAGTTCGATGCTTCCTACCTTAAGTATAAGCTAATGCAGTTTGGTGGCGTTTATGGTTTCGATACCCGTTATGGCGAGCCTGTTATGGTTAGGGTTTACTTCCCAATTGACCAGGAGGTTAATCTTGATGAACTTAAGGAAGCTGTAGAGGCAAAGTCGCTTACCTACACCATTTCTGGTCAGGACGTAACGGTTCCCGTTAACTTTGAGGCGGTTGACTTCAATAAAACAGGCTCTGTTTCTATTGATGAGTATAACAAGCGTTTATATCCTAACTACTTCCGCAGCTTTAATAACATTGATAGGTACGATGAGGCCACAATCTCAATCCTTGAGATGCCAATGGAGTACGCTAAAAATCAGCAGGCAACCATTGCATTCCTTCAAAGACATGTGCAGGTTCAGGACTCTGCAGTAGTGGCTATTCAGTCATACTATCGCGATTCAACACCTGTTGTTAGGCTTTACTACGTAAACACTCTAACTAATCCCGAGAAGGTTCGTGCAGAAGCATCTGCCGATAGCCTACGTGTAATTATGAAATCGGGTGAGCTAAAGGTTTTTGCCAACCCATTCCGTTTTATTAACGAGGGAACGGTTATCGACCGCTAGATTCTTACTGTATTCATTCCTTGGGAACGAGTTTACAAACAACGTGGTTTTATAACCCGTTCCCAGGAGTGATTTGTAAACCAAAGCAAAACGCCTTATTGCGGTAATACAGCAGGCGTTAGTTTCATCAATTTGTTGCTCTAGGGCAGCAGGAATGTATAAAACGATAATGTAGGATGCGTAAAATAGTAATAGTACTGCTGCTAGTTGCTAACCTTAGCGCTTATGCCGATGAGGGAATGTGGTTGCTAAACCTGCTTAGCCCGTCAACGGTTGACGCTATGCAGCAAAAGGGCTTAGCTCTTACACCTGAGCAACTATACAGCACCACAGAGCTAAGCGTAAAGGATGCCATTGTGGCTCTGGATAAGGGGTCGTGTTCTGGTACAATGGTATCAGCTAATGGTTTGCTTATAACCAACCATCATTGTGCGTATAGCGATATTCAGCAGCATAGCACACCCGTTATGGATTACCTTAAAAGGGGCTTTTGGGCCGAAAGCGCTGAGCAGGAGCTGCCCAATCCGGGTAAAACCGTTTCCTTTCTGGTTGAGGTACGCGAGGTAACCCAGTTGGTAACCGAGCAAGTTGCCGAGCAGCTAAGTAAGGGTGCCAGTGAGCCTAATATGATGCGTATTCGCAACACCATTGCCCGCGAGGCCGTTAAGGGAACAGCCCTTGATGCCGAGGTGCACTCCATGTTTGGAGGTAACAGCTACTACCTTTACATCTACCAAACCTACCGCGATGTGCGCCTGGTTGGGTTTCCTCCCGAGAGCATAGGCGCATTTGGTGGCGAAACCGATAACTGGGTTTGGCCCCGCCATACTGGCGACTTTGCCATTTACCGAGTTTACACAGCTCCCGATGGTTCGCCTGCCGATTACTCGCCATCAAACATACCCCTTAAGCCCAAAAAGTTTGTGCCTATTAGTGACTCGGGCATTTCCCAAAACGACTTTGTGATGATTTTGGGTTACCCTGGCTCAACTCAGCGCTACTTGTCGTCGTTTGGTGTAAAGGAAGTGGTTGAGGTTGCCGATCCCATTAGGGTTGCCTTTCGCGATGCTAAGCTCAATGTGATTCGTAAGGCCATGCAGGATAACGATACCATTCGCATAATGTATGCCTCCAAATTTTCTTTAGCAAGCAACTACTGGAAATACTCGGTTGGCGAGCTTAAGTCGGTAAGGGAGAATGGCGTTATACAGCACAAGCAGGATTTTGAACGTAAATTCCAGGAGTGGGCAAATAGTAAACCCACCTACAAGGATATCCTGTCGAACCTAGAAAAGGCCTATGCCGAGAAACGTGAGGTAACCACCCTTTTGCAAACCTACAATGAGGGGATACTCTTTGGTGCCGAAATATTTAAGTTGGCCAATAGGATGAAACGCCTTGAACAAGCCCTGCAAAAATCTGATGAGAAAAAGGCTAACGAAATTCTTTCCGATTTAGGGACTGGCTACCAATCGCTTTACAAAGATTTTGATGCCGATGTAGATAAGCAGGTGTTTGTGGCTATGGCGCAGCTTCTGGTAGAGCGCCTTACCCAGTCGCAGCTGCCCGATACCTTTGTGCATATGGCAAAGCAGTATAATTGGGATATGGCACTTCTTGCCGATTATATGTATCAGCAATCCATGTTTGCCAATCTAAGTAGGGTGCAGCAGTTTTTGAATAACCCATCGTTAAATACCCTAAAATCCGATCCTGCTTTTATTCTAGCTTCTGTGTTCTATCCAAAAGTTCTGTCCTTAAACAAGGAGGAAACCAAGTGGGAACGAGAAATTAGGACGAACCATAAGCTATTTGTTAAAGCACAAATGGAGATGGATCCCCAAAAGGCCTTTTACCCCGATGCCAATAGCACCATGAGGCTAACCTATGGTACAGTATCTGGCTACGAGCCTGCCGATGGGGTAGAATATAAGTTCAGGACAACCACTAATGGTGTGCTAGAGAAGAACTCCACGCAAGAGCTAGAGTACGCTCTTTCCAACGATTTGAAGTCGCTTTTTGCCAATACTAAGCAGAGCAAGTACGCGCTTCCAAACGGTGCGCTACCAACTTGCTTTATTGCTAATCTTGATATCACAGGAGGGAACTCCGGTAGCTCTGTTCTAAATGGCAATGGCCATTTGGTGGGATTGGCCTTTGATGGTAACTGGGAGGCCATGAGTGGCGATATAGCTTTTGTGCATCAAAAGCAGCGCTGTATATGTGTTGATATAAGGTATGTACTCTTCCTTGTTGAAAAGCTATCGGGGAACAGCTACGTGCTAAACGATCTGGTAGTAGTGTCGCCTCAAAAGGCTATCCTTTAGTAATGGTGACTTTTTTTGAGTAACAACTGTATGGAATAACTAAACCGAAACGCATTTGAGTAATGAAAAAGAGAACTAAACTGCTATTTATTGCCTTTGTAATGCTAGTCCCTTACTTAGGCTTTGCCGATGAGGGAATGTGGCTTGTTAACCTTATTGCGAAGTACAATATAGAGAAGATGAACGATTTGGGCTGTGAGCTAACAGCCGAACAAATCTACAACATAAATAGCTCCAGCCTTAAGGATGCCATTGTTGCTCTAGACTATGGTTCGTGTACTGGTGAGTTTGTAAGCGATAAGGGATTGCTATTTACCAATCATCACTGTGCCTACGACGATGTTCACAAGCTTAACACTCCTGATTATAACTACCTCGATAAGGGATTTTGGGCTTATAAAATGGACGATGAGATTCCCATCAAGGGGAAAACAGCCTCAATACTAGTGAGGGTTGAAGATGTTACGGAAAGGGTTAAGTCCGATATTGAGCGCGAGAAAGCCTCTGGCAAGTTCAATGGCTTTACCATGCGTCGTATATACGGTACCCTAGAGCGCGAAGAGAACGCTAAGAGTGGTTTGGAAACCTCTGTTTCATCACTTTTTAGGGGAAATAGGTATTACATTTTCTACTATAAAGTTTTTCGCGATGTTCGTTTGGTTGGCGCACCTCCTTTGTCTATTGGTGCCTTTGGTGGCGATACCGATAACTGGACATGGCCTCAGCATAAGGGCGACTTTGCCATTTACCGTGTTTACGCCAATGAGAATGGTGAACCTGCCGATTTTTCTCCAAACAATAAGCCTTACAAACCTGCAACTCATCTATCAATATCGCTAAAAGGTATTAACGATGGCGATTTTACCATGATAATGGGTTACCCATACGCCACCAACCGCTACGTTTCCTCTTTTGGACTAGAGGAGAAAATGAATGTATCCAATCCTGCAATTATTAATGTTCGTTCGCAAAAGTTGGCAATAATGCAGGAAGCCATGCGCGCTAGCGACGATTTACGTATTAAGTACGCCTCAAAGTTCTTTGGATCCAGCAACCTGTACAAGTACACTGTTGGCGAGAGCAAATACCTAAAGCAGTACAATGTGTTAGCTCTAAAGCAGGATAAGGAGGCTGAACTTATTAAGTGGATTAACGAGTCGCCATCGCGCATTGAACGCTACGGAGAAGTGCTGCCCAAGCTAAAGGAGCTATACTCTGCTACGGCTGATTTCCAGAATACAGATCGTTACTATCAGGAAGCACTAATAAATGGTTCCGATATGCTGCGCTTTGCCCTCAGAGGAAAAGGAATGCACTCCGCACTATTAAAGGATAATAGCGCAAGCAAAACAATGGAAACCATGAGCAGTGCCGCCATTGAGCATTTTAAGGATTACGACCTAGAGACCGACAAGCTCATGTTTGCTGCTGCAATTAAGAATTTCTATGAGAATGTTAATCCAGATCACATCTCAAAGGAGTTTAAGGCCCTTGTTGCTAAGTTTAAGGGCGATTACAGTAAGGTGACCGAGTATGTTTACAAAAACTCTTTCTTTGCCACCTCGCAAAAGCTTATTGCTTTTATGGAGAAGCCTTCACTTAAGGGATTACAGAACGATCCGCTCTTTGTGCTAACAAACTCTAGCTTAGACATAATTTACGATTTACGCCATAAAAATGAAGCTGCTGAGACCGAGATTCGCAATAATGAGAGGCTTTTGCTAGCTGCTATAATGGAGATGAAGGGCGAGGAGACTCTTTACCCCGATGCCTCTTCTACCATGCGCCTTACTTATGGTACTGTGGGCGGTTTTACGCCTCGCGATGGTGTTGTTTATAAGCACTACACAACCCATGCGGGTTATTTGGCTAAGGAGGATGCTACAGACTATGAGTTTGTGGTTGATCCTAAGTTTAAAACGCTGTTAAAGGAGGGTAACTTTGGCCGGTATGCCGATTCAAATGGCAATTTGCGAATGGGATTCCTCTCCAATAACGACATAACTGGTGGAAACTCTGGAAGTCCTGTACTTAACGCTCGTGGCGAAATGGTTGGCTTAGGCTACGATGGCAACTGGGAATCCATGGCAGGCGATATATACTTCCATCCCGATTTTAATAAAACAGTATGCGTTGATATTCGCTACGTGCTATTTGTTATCGACAAATTTGCGAAAGCCCAGAATATAATGAACGAGCTCTCTATAGTAGAGTAAGCTCCATTTTAGGTTTCTAGTTTTGGTAAGAAAGGGTAGGGCTTTTGTGGCACTACCCTTTCGCTTTTGTTGAAGCTAATTGCTTGTTTTCTTAATAGATATGCTTGTGTGTGGCAGCTAAAGTTTTACAATCTTTACCGAGTGGTACTCATCTGCTAATTTTACTACTAGTAAGTAGGTTCCGGCATTTAGGTGGGACAAGTTAAGGTCTTTAGTTTTTCCAGTGTACTTAAAGCGTGCAATGCATGTTCCTTTTAAATCGAACACTGATATTTCACTAAAGGGAGCTAACGATTTAACCGTTACATCAGTAGTGAAAGGATTAGGATAAGCCGATACCTTTTCTTCATATCCGGCAAGGTTCTCTATGCTAGTATTGTTGTTTAC
>DHVO01000061.1 GCA_002412705.1 Bacteroidales bacterium UBA5206
CATTTAACATTGAAGATGCTTCTGCTGTTGAAACAGAACTTCTATCAAAAGTGAAGCAGCTAGTTCCAAGTGTAGATATAGTAATAAACAATGCAGGAGCGCTGGTAAACAAGCCCTTTGAGTCAATGCCAGCCCACGACATGCAACGAATGATTAACGTAAACCTAATGGCCCCTGCCCTTGTGGTTAAAACGCTGCTGCCCATACTATCGAAACCAGCGCACATAGTAAACATAAGCAGCATGGGAGGTTTCCAGGGTAGCGTAAAGTTCCCAGGGCTATCCATGTACTCTGCAACCAAAGCGGGCTTAGCATCGCTAACTGAGTGCCTAGCTGAGGAGTTTAAGAACAAGCAAATTAGCGTTAACTGCCTAGCCCTTGGAGCCGTTCAAACCGAAATGCTCAACGAGGCATTCCCTGGCCTAACGGCTCCATTAAAGGCTAATGAGATGGCAGAATACGTGGCTGAATTTGCCATGAATGGAAACAAATACTTTAATGGAAAGGTTATTCCCGCTTCCAAAACCACACCATAGCAATACAGGCTATTCGGTTATATTTTTACAAAGCGTTGCTTTGCAAAGGTTCCATTACCTAGGTTGACAACGGCAATGTACACCCCAGCAGGCAAATTCCGAACAGAGCACTCAATAATTCCATATCCAAATTTACTTACTGCAATCCCGTACATGTTATATATTGTAAGGGATTGCACCCTATTTGAGTCTATACCCTTTATGGCGATGGCATGAGTTGTGGGATTAGGCACAATATCAAAATGCGTTAACGTGTTATGCTCTGCTCCCGATGATGCTTTGGAGATAATAAGACCGTAGTCTTCTCCCTCACCGCTATCAATAGTTCCACAGGGATTTTCGCCTTCGGAACCCTGTTTGAAGTGCAGCAAAATCCTCATTCCAACCAGTTTGTCCAGAATGGCATTGGAAGGAACGTTTACTGGGAACACAAATGAAGACTCCTTTCCTTTGGCTCCAACTACAAATTCCTTAATACCTACCGACTCGTTTTCGTCAAAAAGGAAATTCCCATTCCAATCGACCCAAATCCTTAGAAGGTAAATATCTGACTCGCCAGAATCAAAGTTCTTTGCATTTACGGTAAGGTTGAATGACTCTCCTATGGAAACATCACCAGAAAACGTATTTATGAAATTAGAATAAATGGCAAGCTGGCTCTCAGCCGAGATAGGGGTTGGGTTAGACACCTCTTTATAAGCCACTTTCGATATGTATGCATAGTTTCTCCATCGGGTTTGCACTGGGCAGTAAACAGAATAGGCATCATTATAATAGGCCGAAATACCTTTTATAACCCTATCCCCTACTGGTTCCTTACCACTAGTAAAAGCTGCATTTAAAAATTCTAACTCAATGTTTGTGGTAGAATTTTCTTTTTCGTGATACAGCGCCTTCCCTTCCAACGCTAACACCGCTTTCACAGCAGAAACAACCTCTAGCTTTGCATTACAACCCTTGGGAAGGTTCTTAATGGAAAAATGAGTTCCATCCACCAATGTACCTGTGCTTACAACAAATTCAGCATTCCCTTTGAGGTTAAACTGTGCTATTCCATCTAATATTCCATCATTCTCATAGCGCTCCTCAAACACCTTTCCAGTAGTTATAACTGCAGATTCTGCGGTAGAACCAAGCACACCAGTGGCTACAAGATTTTGCTCTATCCACAAGGTTTTCCGTGAGTCATGCAAAAGGAATCCAACCATTCTATCAACCTGTTCCTGAGTGTAGTTTAGATATTGAGTGGTATAGTTCATGAAATTTTGCCAGTTGGTTACATTACCCTCACAATTAAGGTCGGTGTTACTCATGTTGGACCTATCGGCAGGTGGTGTATCCTGTACATAATCGTTAGGATAGGTGCACCCATCGTTGAATGTATGATGGAGACCCAGAAAATGGCCAAATTCATGGGTTAAAACCCGCCTAAAGTTCTCGTTGGTGTTAGTACCAATATAGCTACCATTGTACACAACACGCGCTAAATTATTATCGCTCATCCAAGTATTGGGCAACCATGCTACCCCTGAGTTATAGTAATCGGCATCGGCATACAAATCGTGCATTACATACACATTCATGTATTTGTAGTTATCCCATGCAAACTGCTGTATTTGCTCATCAAATCCGCTGCCATTTCCAAACCCGGATTTTGTAGGGTAAAAATTCACTCCCGTAGTAAGATTTCCATCAGGATCTATTTGCGCTAACCTGAATTCTATATTCAGAGGTTTCTTAATATTGGCAAAAGGGGCATCAACCAATGAGTAGTCGCTATTGAGTCCCTTAAAATCGCTATTTGTTTTTGTTAGCGCATCTTGAATAATGCTTAGATTAACGGTAGTGCCGTTATTAAAGGTTGAACCGAAAACATGAAATACAACTGGAATAATGTACGTTTCGGAACTCTTTAGCAAGCTACCATTTGAATTGCTTTTTGCCATTGCCTCGGCGTCCCTTTGGAATATTACACTTTGCTTAGGGTTTGCTTTAACAAACTGAGCGTGCGAGTGCTCAAAACCACAATGGTGCACCTTACCATTTTGGCCAAACACCTGACTAGCCAAGCACAGTAGCAGTAGAAGTTGATAATAGCGTTTAAGCATAGAATTTAGGTTTAAGAGGTACGAACTGTTAGGGTAATCACATTATCAATTATAGCTATATTATTTCACATAAATTGTTTTATTAGCACTTATTTTACAAGCACTAACATGTTTTTTACATAACAGTACCAACCTGTACGTTTTATAGCAAAAAAATAGGGAAGCAAATGCTTCCCTACCCTCTATATTATCTATAAGTATGTGATACCTACTACTTATACTCTTTAATTTCCACCTCATGACGTAGAGCCATTAGGCCATTCATAGCAAGAGCCATCATCTCATCCTCGCCAGGGTAAACAACAACAGGAGCAATAAAGCCCACCATGTCCTTAACATAATCTACAAGGAATGGGTTGTGCGCAATGCCCCCAGTTAGAAGTATGCCATCAACATTGCCCTTAAGAACGGCTGCCATTGAGCCAATCCACTTAGCAACATCGTAAGCCATAGCATCTTGAAGTAGCTTAGCCTGAGCATCGCCAGCCTTAGCCTTCTGCTCAATCTCGTAGGCATCGTTTGTGCCAGCATGAGCCACAAGACCACCCTTGCCGGTAATCATCTTTTTCACCTCATCGTAGGTATATTTACCGCTGAAGCAAAGCTTAGCTAGCTGACCAGCAGGAAGTGTACCCGAACGCTCAGGAGAGAAAGGACCTTCACCATCGAGTGCATTGTTTACATCAACAACGCGTCCCTTTAGGTGAGCACCAACTGAGATACCACCACCAAGGTGAGCCACAATGATATTTAGCTCTTCGTACTTCTTATCAAGACTTTTGGCGTAGGTACGCGCAATTGCCTTTTGGTTAAGAGCATGGAAAATTGAAACTCTTGAGAACTCAGGGTGCCCTGCAACTCTTGCAACCTCCTGAAGCTCATCAACCACAACAGGGTCGGCTATGTAAGCCTTTGCTGATGGTAGAGACTTAGCAATATCGTCGGCAATTAGGCCACCAAGATTACTTGCGTGCTCACCAAGAATACCAATGCTCAAATCCTCCTTAAGACGCTCATTAACCTCGTAAACACCAGATTCAATAGGCTTTACTAGGCCACCGCGACCTACCACTGCAGAAATCTGCTCAACGCATATCTCTGCATCCTTAAGCTCCTTTAGGATGATATCCTTACGGAAGTGAAACTGATCGGATATTTTTTCGTACCGCGCAATTTCCTCTGCTTGATGACGGATGGTTTTAAGAAAAATTGACTTGCTATTCTGGTAAACAGCAATCTTTGTTGAAGTTGAACCAGGGTTAATAGCCAGAATTAGAAAATCTTCCATTATAAATTATTTGTTTAAGCGGTTAACTACTTTGCAGCGTTAGCAGCTAGAGCAATAGAGTACATTTTTGACTTAACGCTATCGCCACGTGAGGTAAGCACGCAAGGAACCTTTGCTCCCATAACCATTGCGCCTAGCTCGCCTCCAGCCAGTTTGGTACAAGCCTTAAAGAATACGTTTCCAGACTCAATATTTGGGAACATAATGCAATCGGCATCACCAGCTACCTCGCCGGTAAGCTTTTTAATCTGAGCGCTCTCCTTATCAATAGCAACATCAAGTGCCAATGGCCCATCAATAAGAGCACCTTTAATTTGACCACGGTCGCCCATTTTAGAGATAATGGTAGCATCAACACAAGCTTGCATACCTGCAGAAACCTGCTCGGTTGCAGCAAGAAGCGCCACTTTTGGCTTCTCTATGCCAAGAGAGTGAGCCGTTTTGATAAGGTAGTTGGTAATAGCTATTTTTTGGTTCAAGTCTGGAGCAGGAATAATTGCTACGTCACCTACTATAAGCAGCTTATGGTAAGTGGGTACTTGAACAACGGTAACATGGCTAAGTACTGCCTTTGGAGGAAGTAAACCCTTTTCCTTGTTAAGGATGGCGCGCATATACTTGTCGGTGCTAACAAGCCCTTTCATAAGTACATCGCCTTCGCCGCCATTAATAAGCTCAACGGCTTTGGTTGCAGCTTTCATCTCATCAGCTTCCTGAACAATACGGAACTTAGATGGGTCAATATTATGGGCTGCACATACCTTTTTAATGGTTTCCTCGTCACCAACTAGGGTTGCCTCAACAATCCCCATGTCAATAGCCATGCTAACGGCTTCAATGGTGTGCTCATCAACAGCATAAGCTGCCACTAGACGTTTTTTTGGTTTGCTGCGCAAAACGTCGAAAAGCTGGTCTAATTTCTCGATTGCCATATTAAGGTTATTTATATTGTGTTTTGAGTAAAAAAGCAAAGAGCCAGTAGTAAACTACTAGCCCTTTACCATTTAATACTTATAGCTTTGATACAATGTTTGCAGTATCGGTAGCAATAACAAGCTCCTCGTTGGTGGTTACAACCATCACCTTAACTTTCGACTCAGGTTTGGTTAGCACCTTATCCTTGCCACGAACGCCTTTGTTGGCATCCGCATCAAAATCAACACCCATATATGCCATTGATTTTGACACCTTTTCGCGAAGTACGCTGTCGTTTTCACCAATACCACCGGTAAAGATGATTAGATCCACACCCTCCATAATGGCAGCATAGCCACCAATGAACTTCTTAACGCGGAAGTAGTACATATCAAGGGCTAGCTGTGCGCGCTCGTTTCCATCGGCTGCAGCATTCTCAAGGTCGCGCATATCTGACGATAACCCAGAGATACCCATAACACCACTTTGCTTATTGATAAGATCGTTAATACCCTTTAGGTTCAAGTTCTCCTTGTCGGCTAGGTATAAAAGTACACCTGGGTCAACGCTACCGCAACGGGTACCCATAATTAAACCATCAACTGGGGTAAAGCCCATAGAGGTCTCAACAGATTTTCCGTTCTTAATTGCAGTAATTGAAGCGCCGTTACCAAGGTGACAAGTAATGATTTTGCTGTTGTTGAAATCCATACCAAGAATGTCGCAAGCTTTTTGTGCAACAAACTTATGGCTGGTGCCATGGAAACCATAGCGACGGATTTTGTACTTGTCGTAGAACTCATATGGCAATGCGTAAAGGTATGCTTCCTTTGGCATTGACTGGTGGAATGAAGTGTCGAAAACTGCAACCTGAGGTACACCTGGAAGCAAGTTTTCCATAGAAAGAATACCCTTAAGGTTAGCAGGGTTATGAAGAGGCGCAAGCTCAATGCACTTCTCAATTTCGTGCTTAACCTTATCGTCAACTAGAACGCTCTCGGTAAAGAACTCACCACCATGAGCAACCCTGTGACCTACTGCAGCAATATCCTTTAGGCTGGAAATAACACCATGGGTCTTATCAACCAATGCATCAAGGATTAGGTTAATACCAACGGTATGATCGGGTATATCCTTTACCGTTTCATAACGCTCCTTGCCTTCTGGTTTATGGGTTAAAATGCCATCGGTTAAACCAATACGCTCTACAATACCTTTAGCCAGCAAGGTATTCCCATTACCCATTTCGATTACCTGATACTTAATCGACGAACTTCCGCAGTTGAGAACTAGAACAATCATTTGTTGTTATATTAACTGATTATCAATGTGTTGTGAATGTTTATTTAGACGTGTAAAAATATACAAAATAGAGTAATATTAGAAGGAAAGAACAAAAAATTAACAGATTTTTTGACTGTTTTGTGTCAATCTAAAAGCACATAACAAAAAAGTGCTTTACAATTGAAAGAAAAACGGGCCATAAAACATCAACCAGTAAGAAAAAATGCTAATAAATTGATTAACAAACCTGTTCCCGTCAATACGCATTGTAACGGTGGAAATACAAATGTGTTACAGTTGGTTATCTGCTTTTTAGCAGCACTCCACTATTTTTTACGAGTGCACTTACTGTAAACGTTCAACGTACTATCAGCAACAGAATCGAGGCTTAGCTCACTAGCAACCCTAACTTGAAGTAGGCTTGCCTCCCTCTCGAAGAAATTGGAATTGCACAAAAAGTTGTCTATTTGGTTAAAGAGGGCTTGGTTTGATGGTGGAAATCCCGATACATCTACAAAGTTATTGGCCTTGATAGTTGGGTAGTAATCGTGGGTTACTATTTGCCCTAAACGCTTACTGTTTACCACAAGCAATGGCACACCATCGCCTAATGCTTCCAGCGCAACACGTCCCACTCCTAGCACCAATGCCGATTTGGAAAAGATATTGCTTAAGCATGGTTCGTAACCATTTACAAGGCAAACATCACGCCCTATCATCTCATTTATTGATGAGGCCAACCGCTTAAGATTGGGTAAGAACTCTCCATCGCCCACAACTTGAAGTGAAACGTGGGGGTGTTTTTCTACCAAATCGGGTAAAACGTGCTGAATTAGCAAGAGCAGAAAGGAATAATGGTTCTTATCAATCCTACTCACATGTAAAATTCGGCCGGGAATTGGGTTCCTGGAAAATGGGCTGAAGGCTTTACCATTGGGTATTACTTCCGACTTATGTACAATTTGAGCGTAACACTTGGAAACCCTTAAAACCTGTTCGCTCACAAAAATTATGCGGTTGGGAATTCTACGGGAAAGCCATGGCCGTAAGTCGAAACGGGTACGTCCATGCACAGTCGCTACCACTGGCTTACACGTAACTAAACCTGCTAAACAGGCCAACAGAATACCATAGCGCTGATGCCCATGTACTACATCAACGCGATGCTTTAGAATAATTAACGCAACGAGGAAAACATTAAACGGGGAAAAGGCGAAAATAGGATTAACAGCAATAAACTTAACCTTATCGCTAAGTCTATTAATCTGTCGGCCCTTTTTAGCAACAAGCAATACGGTATGTCCTTTTTGAGTAAAAGTGTTTGCCAAATCGCAAACATGATTCTCGGACCCACCAAAGTCGAATCGCTTTATAGCTAACAGAATAACCATGTAAGAGGATTAGTATGGTTTGGCAAGTTAATAACAATAAGCCAAACCCGCTGCACTAAAGTAGCTGAGCTTTTTATACTTTTACACCAAAATACCATGCCATGCAACAAAAGAGCATCAACACCCAATTTGCACAGCTAAGCCAGCAGCTAGAAGGGGAACTAAAATGGGATATATCAACTAAACTACAGTACGCAACCGATGCTTCGGCATACCGTGAGATACCCGATGCGGTGGCCTATCCAAAAAGCAAAGCAGACCTACAGGTTTTGGTTAAGTTTGCCAAGGAGCACGGCATGGCGCTAATACCCCGAACTGCGGGAACATCGCTGGCAGGACAAGTAGTGGGGAAAGGGATTATTGTTGACCTATCTAAGCATTGGAACAGGGTACTTGAGATTAATGCCGATGAGCACTGGGTAAGAGTTGAACCCGGTGTGATTCTGGATGAGCTTAACCTAATGGTAAAACCCTACGGACTTTTCTTTGGCCCCGAAACATCAACAGCAAACCGATGCATGATTGCAGGAATGGTGGGAAACAACTCCTGTGGTTCGCACTCCATTATTTACGGTAGTACTAGAGATCACACCATATCTGTAAAAATGATTATGGACGATGGCAACGAGTATGAATTTGCTGCCGTTGACAAGCACCAGTATCTAAATAAAGCCAAACTCGATAGCAAGGAGGGGCATATATATAAAGGCTTACTAAGCATTTTGAACAACAGCCAAACGCTTCAGAAAATTGATGAGGAGTACCCAGAACCATCCATAAAGAGACGAAATACCGGTTACGCCCTAGATCTGCTTACAGATTGTGATGCTTTTGGAAAATCGGACAAACCATTTAACCTCTGCAACCTTATTGCAGGAAGCGAAGGAACTCTTGGCTTTATTACCGAAGTTAAGCTTAACCTGGTTCCACTCCCACCTAATGAGAAAGCAGTTGTATGCGTACATCTAAAAGAGCGAGAGGAGGCATTTAAAGCCAATCTCATTGCCCTTAGATATAAACCCGGTGCAGTAGAGATGATGGATAGGTTAATACTTGACTGCACAAAGGGTAACATAGAACAGAACAAGAACCGCTTTTTTATTGATGGCGACCCTGGTGCAATTCTCATTGTTGAGTTTGCCCGCGAAACGAAGGAAGAAATTGAGCAAATTGCCCAGCAAATGGAGCACGAGATGCGTAGCGCTGGTTACGGCTACCATTTTCCAGTTATTTGGGGCTCCGATATTAGCAAGGTATGGGCACTACGCAAAGCAGGACTGGGCGTGCTGTCCAACATTGAGGGCGACGCAAAGCCAGTGTCGCTGGTAGAGGATACTGCTGTATCGGTAGAGAAGTTGCCAAGCTACATGGCCGACTTTGCCAAAATACTGGAAAAGTATAACCTAGATTGCGTTTACCACGCCCATATTGGTAGCGGCGAGCTACATCTGCGCCCAGTGCTAAACCTAAAGGACACCAAAGATGTTGAGCTCTTTAGAACAATTGCCTACGAGGTTGCACACCTAGTTAAAGCCTATAGGGGATCGCTTAGCGGCGAGCATGGCGATGGACGTCTACGCGGCGAGCTTATTCCCGTTATGGTTGGAGATGAGGTTTACCAGCTAATGCGCGATGTAAAAACACTTTTTGACCCAAAGGGAATTTTTAACCCAGGCAAAATTGTTGATACACCAGCAATGAACACCCACTTACGCTACCAACCTGGCCGCAAGGAGCGTAACATCGATACCATTTTTGATTTTTCGGCTGTAGGCGGAATCCTTAGGGCTACCGAAAAGTGCAATGGATCTGGCGATTGCCGCAAAACAGAGATTATTGGAGGCACCATGTGCCCAAGTTACATGGCTACACGCGATGAGCAGAACACCACTCGTGCCAGAGCCAATATACTTAGGGAGTACCTAACCAACAGCCAAAAGGAGAATCCATTTGATAGCAAGGAGATATACCAAGTACTCGATTTGTGCCTATCGTGCAAGGGGTGTAAAAGCGAATGCCCATCGAGCGTTGATATGGCCAAGCTTAAAGCCGAGTTTCTGCAGCATTGGTACGATAAGCACGGCATACCATTAAGAAGCCGCCTAATTGCCTATATCACCAAGATTAACGCTATGGGTAGCCTATTCCCAAGCCTTACTAACTTTGTGCTATCAAATAAAGCCACATCGTTTATACTAATGAAATCGCTTGGCTTTGAACCCAAAAGAACCATGCCCCTGTTGCAAAAAACCACCCTCACCCGTTGGTTTAAACGGCACAAAAATAAGGCAATGGCCTATAAGGGACGGGTTTTTCTGTTACCCGATGAGTTCACAACCTACAACGACACACATATTGGAATAAAAGCCGTTGAATTGCTTGAGCATTTGGGCTACGAGGTGCTAATACCCAAGATTAGTGAAAGCGGCAGAACCTACATATCCAAAGGGCTTATTCGCACGGCCAAGCGGATAGCCAACAAAAACATTGAATTGCTAAGCACGCTGGTATCGGCAAACGAGCCCATTATTGGCATTGAACCATCGGCAATACTGAGTTTTAGGGACGAGTACCCCGAACTTGCCACAACCGAGAATAAGGAAAACGCCATTGCCCTAAGCAAAAATAGCCTCCTTTTTGAGGAGTTCTTTATGCAGGAAGCAGCTAAGGGAAATATTGATAAGTGCGATTTTAAACACGGAAAACGACTAATAAAGCTACACGGGCATTGCCAGCAAAAGGCAGTGGCAAGCACAACCCCAACCAAGCAAATGCTAGCGTTTCCCGAAGGGAATAGCGTAACCGAAATACCTAGCGGATGCTGCGGCATGGCTGGCTCCTTTGGCTACGAAAAGGAGCATTATAAGCTATCGCAAAAGGTTGGCGAACTGGTGCTATTCCCTGCGGTTAGGAGCGCATCGGCCGAAACCATTATTGTAGCACCAGGCACAAGCTGTAGGCATCAAATAAAAGATGGAACAGGCAAAACAGCACTTCATCCCATTGAAGTTATGTGGAATGCCGCTTTTGGACAGATAGAGTAAAGCGTTGCTAGGATTTTATTAGGTTGCCCAATACTTTCCAGAATACCTGTACATCTATTGGTTTAGATAGATAGCCATTGCAGCCCATGGCAATGGCTTTTGTTCTATCCTCATCCATAGCAAATGCGGTAAGAGCCACAATGGGTTTGTTAAACCCTTTTGTACGTAGCAGGGATGTAGCTTCTAGGCCACTCATAACGGGCATTTTTATATCCATTAGAATTAAATCGGGATTTAGCCCATTCTCCACTGCAGCAACCGCCTCGGCTCCATTCTGAGCCCAAACTACGGTTGGTTTAGATTCGCTTAGTAGCGCCTCAATTAACTGGTAATTAGCAGTATCATCTTCGGCAACAAGTATTATCTTTGCATGTAGTGTTGGAATATTAATCCCAACGCTTTGCTCTGGATTGGCTATCCCCTTAACCTGATTAAAGGGAATTGAAAAGCTGAAAGTGGAGCCCTTATCGACCGATGAGTCGAACCATATTTTCCCTCCCATTGCCTCAATTAACGCTTTACAAATTGATAGGCCAAGTCCTGTTCCTCCTTGACTCCTTGAGTAATACTCATCAACCTGACGGAAACGTTCGAAAATAACATCTTTAAAATCGGCAGGGATACCAATACCTGTATCGGCAACGGTAAAAATAATTGAGCCTCCCTCCACATAATATCCAAACTTAACACTCCCCTGCTTTGTGAACTTTATTGCGTTACCCACAAGGTTGGATAGCACTTGTGTTAGCCGGTAATCATCAACATGGATGTTAGAAGCATCATCAGTTAGCCCTTTCTGGACAGAGAAACTGAGACCTTTAGCCTGAGCGCTCTCCCAATGCATGGTGAACAGGCTATCCAGAAGTCCATTAATTGATGTGGCTTTAGGGTTAATCTTTAAGTGCCCCGATTCTATTACGGATACATCAATAATATCGCTAATAACATTTAGCAAATTTTGGCTGCTCTTATTTATAAGCTCTAAGTAGCCTCTCATCTTCTCCTTTTCTATATCACGAGAAAGCAAGAGATTGGAGAATCCCTGAATGGAGTTCATAGGGGTTCTAATCTCATGGGACATGTTAGCAAGGAACGCCGTCTTCATTCTGTTCGCCGATTCGGCCGCTTCCATAGATCTAACCAGCTCCTCCTGCATCTTTTTACGTTCTGTAATATCGCGCAATACACAGTGGAAGCTATCTGGAGAACCATCCTGCCTACGAATGAGCTTTACGCTTAGCTCCACAATAATATGGCGGCTATAGCATGGAGAGAACCTAACCTCTGTAGTGTGCTGATCGTCGTCCGCTATAACCAATTCTAAAAACTTATAAAAAGAGTTAGCATCACTACTGGACTCAATAAAGCTAGAAAGGCTTTGCCCCACAATTTCATCAACGGACAAACCACAAAACAGTTGAATTGATGGGCTACAATACACAACCGTTCCCGAAATATCCAATCGAATAACTACATCGCGCATATCCTCCACAAGGTTTCTGTACTTAACCTCATTAAGAGCCAGCTCTCCCTCCACTTTTTTCCTAATATCAATTTCGTGAGCCAGAGTGCTATTCTTTCTGCGTATCTCGTAGTTCTTGTTGAGTAGAATTAAAAAGAATAAGCTAATAACAATGTCGTTTATTGCACCAAATATGAAGTACCACGACTCAAACGGTGACTTCTTAATCCAGCCCAACCTGGGCGTTGCAGCCAAGAACCAGCTACCACCAGGAACAAGAACTTCTTGTAAGACAGGCTCTTTGTTGAATAGTTTTGGGTCTCCGTATATCATTTCGCCGGATAGTCCAAATCCATCCCTACCAATTATAGCAATGTTTAGCGTTTTTGATGATGTTATTCCCCCATCAAAAAGCATTGGATCAATAAAAGCAATTATAGATACAACTCCCCAGTAAGAGGTTGTATCGTCGAGGCGAGTAAATACAGGTTGCCTTAAAATAAGAGCTTCACCACCCTGAACCAGCTTTGTTGGCCCAGCAAGTACAGCTTGCCCCTTTCTTTTTGCTCTATAAATCGATTCCCTTTGAGGTAAAAAAGTATCATAGTTCAACCCTATTGCGCTTTCGTTACCAGCCAAAGGGTAAACCATACTAATTGTGTTATTTGGCGCTATTGCTATGTGCCTAATGTACCTATTCTCTTTTAAAACCCTTAAGCCAAGAGGTTCAAAATATGACGGTTTAATCCCCCCTTGGATACTTATGGTATGGACAATTCCCTGTGTTATGCTGAACGTAGAAGTTATTATACCCTCAAGCTTAGCCCTAGCGGTGGATAGTTCGGACACCACCCTAACCCGTTGCTCGCTAACCTTGTTTTCCAAGTCTAGTTTACCAAGGAAATAGCTTGTAACCAATCCAAAAACAAAAACAATAATAATTAGAGCCTGATACAGCCTAAAGCGGAAATGTCCTATAGGGTTGTTTACTTGTAGCGTAGGCATAAGAATTGCGCAAAAAGAATTTACTCAAGTAATTGCTTCATGGTGCTACCAATGCTTGCAGGCGATTCTACTACATGAATACCACACTCGCGCATGATACGCATTTTAGCGGCAGCCGTATCATCAGAACCACCAATAATGGCACCGGCATGCCCCATTCGGCGCCCCTTGGGAGCCGTTTGCCCTGCAATAAAGCCCACAACGGGTTTAGTACCATGCTCCTTTATCCAGTAAGCAGCCTCGGCCTCCATGCCGCCTCCAATTTCACCAATAAGGATTATACCCTTTGTTTCGGAATCGCTCATAAGCATCTTAACGGCATCGAGAGTAGTTGTACCAATAATTGGGTCGCCTCCAATGCCAATGCAGGTGCTTTGTCCAAGCCCCGATTTGGTAAGCTGGTCAACGGCCTCGTAGGTTAGGGTTCCAGAACGGGAAACAACTCCAACGCATCCCTTTTGGTGTATAAACCCGGGCATAATGCCAACCTTGGCCTCACCTGGGGAGATAACACCAGGACAGTTGGGTCCAACTAAACGGCTATTGGGGTATGATTTTAGAAAATGCTTTGCCTTAACCATATCGGCAGTAGGAATGCCCTCCGAGATGCAAACAATAACCTTTATTCCTGCCTCAGCAGCCTCCATAATAGCATCGGCAGCAAACAAAGGGGGAACAAAGATTACGGAAACATCGGCAGCTGTAGCCAACACACCATCCTTCACGGTATCAAAAACAGGAAGACCAATATGCTGCTGCCCTCCTTTGCCAGGAGTAACACCACCAACAACATTGGTACCGTACTCAATCATCTGTGTGGCATGAAAAGTCCCTTCGCTCCCAGTAAAACCTTGAACCAATACGCGGGAGTTCTTATTTACAAGTACACTCATAGCTCTGTTTTTGGTTTTATATCCAAACCTAACCTTTTTTGAGGTTAAAAGCAATATCGACAAAACACTATTGTCAATTGCTTGTTCATTTTTCGTAACTTGTCGGCTCAGTTTGAACCGTATTATAAAATCCTAAAATCATATTTATGAAGCAGGTAAATGTAAAACTTGAAAACTTGGGAGCTATTTTTCCCGATAATTGGACAGAAGAGCAGCGCTCAAAAGGCAAAACCCTTTTTCTAAAACGATTATCGGAGAAGGCACACACGCATTATGGGGGGAAAATTCAAACTGCACCCAAAGTGCCCGTTCCTGGTTTCAACTGGTTCAATGTATGGTACACTCCGGGTGTATCAAAGGTTTCTACTAATATCAGAGATAATAACGATAGCTCATTTGAGCTATCCAACAGGGGTAACCTAGTTGCTGTGGTTAGCGACTCTACCCGTGTTTTAGGCGATGGCGACTGCACCCCTCCTGGTGGACTTGGGGTTATGGAAGGCAAAGTTTTTCTAATGAAGTACCTAGGTGGCGTTGATGGCGTTGCTCTTTGCATTGACAGTAAGGGTCCCGATGGTAAAAACGATCCTAACAAGATTATTGATTTTGTTAAGATGTGCCAGCACAGTTTTGGTGCGGTTAACCTTGAGGATATATCGCAACCCAACTGCTTTAAGGTGCTTGATGTGCTGCGCGAGGAGTGCGAAATTCCTGTTTGGCACGATGATGCCCAAGGAACTGCATGCGTTACCCTTGCCGGCTTAATTAACGCCCTTAAGCTTACCAACAAAAAGATTGGCGACGTTAAGATTGTGCTACTTGGCGCAGGTGCTTCAAACACCACCATTGCCCGCCTACTTATTACCGATGGTGCCGATCCTAAAAAGATGGTTATTTTTGATACCAAGGGAGGTCTTCACATCAACAGAAAGGATATTGAGGCAGATAAGCGTTTCTACCGCAAATGGGAACTTTGCCAAACAACCAACCCTAACCATATTGACGAGATTGCCGATGCTTGTAAGGGAGCCGATGTGCTAATTGCCCTGTCAACCCCAGGCCCCGATACCGTTAAACCAGAGTGGATTGAGACCATGGCCGATAAAGCCATTGTTTTCCCTTGTGCCAACCCTGTACCTGAGATTTACCCATACAGAGCAAAAGAGGCAGGTGCATATATTGTGGCAACTGGGCGTGGCGACTTTCCTAACCAGATTAACAACTCACTAGGATTCCCCGGAATTCTTAAGGGAGCACTTATGGTTAGAGCGTCAAAAATTACCGATAACATGGCCATTGCAGCCGCTCATTCACTGGCAAACTACGCCGAAAAACGGGGTATAAACCCAGAGAACATTGTTCCAACCATGGATGAGGCCGATGTTTTCCCTGTTGAAGCCGCCGATGTTGCCATGCAGGCCATTAAGGATGGTGTAGCACGCTACCAAATGACTTGGGACGAGGCTTACAGTCAAGCTAAAAAGGGCATTGATTACTCCCGCTCCTTTGCACACAAGATGCAAGACGAAGGATTTATTAATAATCCACCACAGGAGATGCTTACCGAAGCGCTTGAGTGGACCATTAAAGCAATTGAAGGATAATTCAAAAGAAAAGCCCTCTACTTGGAGGGCTTTCTTTTTTACTTCTTCTTATCAAAGGCTCCGCTTCGGAGCAAGGCCATATAAGTATCAACCTCTACTTTCATAACTGGTGCTAGCAGAAGCAGCGCAATTAGGTTAGGAATAGTCATAAAGGTAATTACCATATCAACAAAATGCCATACAATATCAATACCCCAAATTGACCCAAAGAAAACGAAAAGGGTAAACACATAGTGGAACGGCTTTATGGCTTTATCGCCAAATACATACTGAGTAGCCCTAGTTCCATAGTAGTTCCAGCTAATAATTGTTGAAAAAGCGAAGAGCAGTAGGCCTATTGCCACAATGTGCTTTGCAAGGAAACCAACGCCAATGCGGGTTAATCCCTCCTCAAAACCAGTAACGGTCATGCCCACACCCATAATGCCCGTTTGCCAAGCACCAGTAAGTACTATTACAAGTGCTGTTAGCGTACAAATAATAAGCGTATCAACCATAGGCTCAAGCGATGAAACAAAGCCCTCGCGCATTGGGTACTCCGTTTTAGCCGCAGCATGAGCCATTGGAGCAGACCCCTGCCCCGCCTCGTTTGAGAACAAACCGCGACGAACACCCCAAACTAGGGTCATTATAAAGGTTGAGCCTACAAATCCACCAGTAGCCGCTTGCCCTGTAAATGCGCTTTTTACAATTAGAGCAAAAGCAGCAGGGATATCGCTAATATGAACCAGAATAATTACTAATGCAGAGCCAAAGTAAAGAATGGCCATAAACGGAACCAGCTTTGATGTAACGTTGGCAATGCGCTTTAATCCACCAATTACAATAAGAAGTACTAGTGCCGATATAGCCAAACCAGTATATAAAACAGGAATGTTATAGCCAGTAAACAGCGCATCGGATATTGAGTTTGCCTGAGCCATGTTACCCGTGCCCAATGAGCAAAGAATACCAGCAAAAGCAAAAACAACGGCTAGCACCTTAGCATATTTCCCAAGCTTATCCTTAAGACCGTACTCAATGTAGTACATTGGGCCTCCCGATATTGAACCATCGGCGTTTATTTTACGGAACTTCTGTGCCAGAGTACACTCAACCATCTTTAGCATCATCCCGAAGAAGCCAGTTACCCAAAGCCAGAAAATGGCACCTGGCCCTCCGTAGTAAATGGCTAAGCTCACACCAACAATATTACCAGTACCCACAGTGGCCGAAAGGGCTGTGGTTAAAGCCTTAAAGTGGCTAACATCGCCAGTATCGGTATGGCTACTATACTTCCCTGCAACAAGTTTAATGGCATGTCCAATTTTAGCAATCTGGAGAAACCTGAATTTAAAAGTGAAGTAGATACCCGTGGGAACAAGCAATAGCAAAATTAGGTAGCCTCCAACGTAGTTGTTGTAAAGCTGAATTACAGCATCAATTTTTTCTAATACAACATTCATAGGTTTTGGGTTTGGGGTATTATAAATGGGGTTAGTTTAGACCGATAAAGATAGAACTATGAACTAAAAATGAAAACCCATTCTAAACAAATGGTTTTGTTTCGATAGTGATACAAACTAGAGGTTTAGCTCATCTTTAAGCGATTTCATTACAACGGGAAGATTTTGCATCAGGTCATTTAAAAGCTCACGCACTTTTCTGGTTTTATACTTACTGCTAATTAAATCGCCTGCCGACTTTAGCATAAACTCATGAAAACGCTCCTTAGACATTGCCCCCTCAAAGTACTCCGATGCTGCGGTGTACCATGCAATGGTTGGCAAATAGGTTGCACTCCCTGCCGATTGTTTCTCCCTTGCTACCAATCGGTATCGCTTTGATAGTGAAATGATTTTTGAGTACTTCTCGGCACGAAAAAGAACCTGTATGTAGGCACTAAAAAATAGGTGCCATCTGTGCTCAAAAATCTCCTTCTTATAGCCTTCCAAAAATGTAGATGCATAGCTAATTGCTTTATCAAGCATCCCATTTGCATTAAGTGTACGGATATAAAAAGCAACAAATCCTATTTTGTAGTAAAAACTATTGGTGTTTTTAAGTTCAGGAATTGCTTGGGTCATTATTTTAAGAGCCTCTTTATTCTTATTGCTTCGTAGCAAAACGCCACAAAGGTTAATAAGGTAAAAGAGGTAATCGCTATTTTTTGCTCTAACAGAAAGGTATCCATACTTTTCGGCCAAATCGAGCTCATTAAGCTTGGAGTGCATCATTGCTCTATTGGAGTAGTAGTTTGCTAAGATTCGCTTGGAATAGAAAACCTCGGTTTTAAATTGTGCATCTAAGCTATCGTAGAGCTCACGCATGCTGTCGAACTCCCTATATGTATAGTAAAGAATAGTTAACCTTACTGCGGCACGGTATCTAGTATAGCCATCTAGATTATCATCAAAATAAACCGATTTAAAAAACGATTCCATCCGTGTAAACTCCTTATCGGATAACAGCCCCTTTATGGCTATCTTCTCTGCAGCGTTGTTTAGCCTATTGTTTATTGTTGTTGACCTAATGTAGTTTTTATGATATTTATTCAAGTAATCGGACACTTCCGCGTAGTACCTTGTTCTATTTCGTACTATTAGATAATCCCTGTAATGCTGAATAACCTGATATAACCTAAGAAAATAGTAACGTGATGGCGTAGAAAGCATTGCTTGATCTTTCAACGCCTTTTCCTGCTCAGGCGTAATGGAATCGGACATTACACTCTGCTCAATGGTTAAAAGCCAATTATAAAAATGGTCAACATCTACCTTTTCCAGCGTTTCCTCAATCCATTTCTTTATGTAAGAATAGGTTCTCTTATCTATTGATGTATCGTATGGTAGCCTGTTTAAAGGGTTTTTGCTATTATAATTTACAAGATTTAGTATTTTGATATTTTCCGACTTCTCAAGCTGCTGAACAGATAGTAAATACTCAACCTCATGAGGATACAGAGCCATGGCAAACTCGGAAAAAGTGACCAATTTCTCACGCATAGCAATAGGTTATAAAGCAGGGAATACAAATCAACTGAATACTAAAAAAACCGGCAAACGCCGGTTTTAATATACAAACTATTTAGCGAATAAATCCTATAATAGTTTGAACACCTCAATGTATAATAACCCTACCCAAACATTACTTAATAAATTTCTTAACCTCGGCATTAAAAACCTCTGGTTTTTCAAACATAACAAAGTGTCCACTCTTGGGAACAATAACCAAAATGCTACCACCTATTTGGCTGTGGCCATACTCGGCAATCTTCTTTGTAGCACCAGGGTTAAGGTAGCGATTGGGAATTAGGTTATCATTCTCGCCAAAAACGATAAGAGTGGGCACATTTACCTTGCCCAAGTAGTCTATTACAGGCTCGTTAACCATACCCTTAACGGACTGTGCTACGGCATAGCAATACCCTTCAAAATCTGATGCGCTGCGCATTTGTAACCTATCGGTCACCATAAACTCAGCATCGGAGGGCAGGTTGTAGAAATTGGTGGCCAAGTTATTCTGTATTGCTTCTGCAGTTGTTTTCTTAACGCTTTCCGTGGTCATAACATCGCGAAACCAAGCCTTTTGCCCTTCGGTAAAGCGCTCAAAACCAGCGGGTGCAGCAAGCACAAGCCCCTTAACAATATCAGGGTAGAGCAAACTTGTTGTTATGGAAATTTGTCCGCCCATAGAGTGCCCTGCAAGGTAAACCTTGCCCAGATTTAGCTCTGCAACCAGCTCGTTTACTACGCCAGCATAAAGCGACATCAAACCTGAATGAGGCTCCTTACTTGACTTTCCATACCCAGGAAGATCTATGGCAATGCACCTGTAAGAAGCCTTTAGCTCCTCAATATTCTTCTTCCATGCAGGTAAGTAGCTACCTAAACCATGAATAAAAATAATGGTTTCGGCACCTTTACCTTCATCAACATAAGCAATGTTAAACCCGTTTTTGGGTAAGGTAACCCGTTTAACCTGGTAAGAGTAAGCTATATCGTTAAAGGAGCCAATGGGAGCCAACGATTTATAGGGAGTGCTGCAGCTAATCATTACCAATGCTATTATTATCGAACTAATAAAATGTATTCTTCTCATTTTATTCTCAATTAGTTAATTGTTAAAAAATTAGCCACTTGAATACCACAAATGCGGTCCAAGGATTGGTTGGCCTAGTGGTGTACTCGCCGTTAATATCGCTCCCGTGAGACTTCTCATTGCTATCGTAAAAGTCGCCAAGCATTAGGTAAGCACCATGTAGCTCAAGGCTCATAAATGGGCCAAAATTATAGCTAAGGTTCCCGTTAAGCTCTGTGCCCATAATATAGCCACCACCCGAAGGCTGAACGTTACTCATTGCAAAAGCACCTCCAATTTTAGCGTTTAGCTTATGGGGAATTAGCCCACGCGACATGTTTAGTGTTGCAGCAGTTAACCCATAGCCCATGTTTGACAAGTCGCATATTGCAGGAGAAAAACGATTCACAACGTTACCGTGAGGTAACAAAATATAGGAACCAGAACTGATAAAGATACCGCCTGGCGAGGCCCATGTATTACCAGTCATTACACCTGAATACTTTCCATCCTTTAACCCATCGGCATCGCCTGTTGTGTAAACAACATCGGCAGTGATTGCATCGTTAAGAGTTTGTCCATATCGGTAGGAAACACGAAGATTAGCTCCAATACCAAAAATATCAGTTGCACGGGTCCACTTTGTTTGCGATGCTACTTTATTGGTTAGCGTATCGGCCTTGCCAATATTGGCATTAACAAACCCAGAAACCATCCACCTATCGAGGTAGTGCTCTGGGTTTCGGGACCAGTAGGTGCCAACCCAAGCAATATCGGCACGGTAAGGCACATCGCCAAAGGCAAATTTATAGGTGCCATTATAACCGCTAAGCAAGCTGTTGAGTCCCTGTCCCAGAATTGAAACGCCTCCTTCGCCTGCCGATCTATCGGCCACATAGTAAACTGATGCTCCCAGCTTCCACTTTTTGGTAATATCCTTCTCACCAGTAAGCTCGTAAAGGGTTACATCGTCGTTCTGTTCAGTATTATTCTCGTATAGCTTGTAAAAGCCTGCTTTAACCCTAGAGTAGTCCCAATCCCTACGAACAGATATACCCACACCATCGGTTCCCCAGTAGGCTAACCGGTATCCCGTTTGTGCCATGCGATCAAACACCGTACGATAAGGATTGTAAGGGGTATCGTAAAGACGCTGAAGCCCTAAATTAATGTACCACCCTTTTGCTGGGAGTAGCTCCAGCTCAATGTTCTGGGTTTGAAGGTTTACCTGATCGGAAGATATGGCAGAACCTGTATTGCCACCTACGCCATAGGAAGCATCGCCCCAAGTCCAGTCAATCTCAAAAGATGCCCGCAGAATGGCCTTGCCATTAAATAGTTTAGGTTGATATATAAAGAAGGGCAATAAACGCTGCTCAAAGTAACGGCTAGTAAGCGAATCGCTGGTTGTTGTTGTGTTTCCACCAAACAATCGGCCCACAACTTGCCCTTTCATAAACTCACTTCGGGAGTAAACATTGGAAAGCACCCCTTGGTTAATGTAAAAGGCTAGAAACTGAAACTCCTTTTCCGCCTTCCGAGGTATCTCCTTCTGAAAATATTGGTTTGAAGGGCTTTGCTCCTGAGCACTACCAATGGTTGCAAGGGTTAGCAACCCAACAATACCAAGTAACTTTAGATTCATGCTACAATTATTTACTTGAAAGGTTTGGAATACACTCAACTCATCTGGTTATTACAAGAAAAAAATACCAATAAGAGGTGATAATGGGTAAAGCAAAAACTTGAAAATATTATAACTCCGGTAGTTAGTATAAGGGCAATAGTGCTAATAGAACCAAAGCAAAAGGAAACACTATTGCCCTTGAGACCTTTATTTTACAATTTTGATGTACTTCTGAATATTCAAATTACCATATGCTCCATTGCTAGTACTTCCAAACCCACCCTCAACTGTAGGAGGTGTAACACCTGTAATTACAGGGTTAGTTTGAGCAACCTCATAGTTCATTGTGTATGGAGTTGCCGAACTGGAAATCTCGAATATACCCTCACTGGTTAGTGTATTGGGAGTGCTCTGATTAAGCACTATTGTCCAGATAGTTCCATTAGAAGACTTCTCCTGAACATAAGTACCAGTTAGGGTTGTTTTTGATCCATCGGAGAAAGATTCAACAACATAGGTATTGTTGCTCTCAAACTTTGCGTAAACAGAGTCTATACCAATTGCTCCTAGTAGTGGGGCAACATTAGTACCCGATGAGTACCACTCCCCCACAATGCCAATAACCTTAGGATCGGTTTCAGGGCCATCGTCATCACTTTTATCGCAAGCAACAAAAGCGACAGAAGCAAGAATCATAAGTGCAAAAAACTTTTTCATAGCAATAGAATTTAGTGTTAGTGTTTTTCTTTCAAAGCAAGTAACAAAACTGTATCTCTGGAATCAACCCAACAGATAAAAACCATGGGTTGACCTACCATTCAAAAATCAACAATTATAAACACATGGCGTTAATATACAAACATATACACGGAACAAAAAACGTATCGACCAGCTATCCCCATCGAATAACATTTGCCCCCCATGCATACCCTATGCCAGCAGCAATCATGGATACTATGGTGCCTGATCTTAGCATACCCCGCTGCTGAGCCAGATGGATGGACAGAATTTGATCCACCTGTCCCATATGCCCAAAGTGCTCAAGATATATGGTTTGTTCCATGGTAACCCCAAGCTGAGCAACAATGCCCTCGTACATAGAGCGCTTAAAATGCAATCCCGCTAAATACCCAAGTTGGCATGGATCGACCCCCGATTTCTCAAACGCTTTGCGTATGCAATGCATCCAGTTATCCATGGAAACCGCATTAAGCCTATCCTTCATGTGCTTCTCATCGAAAACACGTAGCGATTTATACGCCAAGTCCAAATTATCGGCAGTAATAGGATTGGCTATTCCTCCGTATTCAACCCCTGCATCGCGAGCCATGGTACCATCGGTAATGATGTGGGTTCCCAGAAGAATATTCCTACCATAGTTCTTTTTAAGGATTAGGGCTCCTGCTCCTGCCGAAAGGTTAAACATGAAGGACACCGATGAGTCTGTATAATCTATAAAATCGCCATTTCTATAGCCTCCTACAATAAGCACGGTGTTTATTTCGGGGTCGGCAATCATCATATCCTTTGCCATTTTTAGAGCAGCAACTGTGGTTCCGCATCGTTGTTGAACATCAATGGACCAAGCGTTACTGGCGCCAATTTGCTCTTGAATATATATTCCAGAGGTTGTTAAAGGGTACTCCTTCCACTCCTCACCAATGCATAGAATCAAATCTATTTCCTTTGGATTGATTCCCGTATTTAGCAAAGCGTCCTTGGCTGCTCTTACACCCATTTCCTGAGTACCATCCTCTGGACCAGGAATGGGCTTTTCAATAATACCCAGCTTATTCACCACGGCATCCTCAGACCAAACACCCTTTGTAGCAGCTGCAATTTGAGCCGCACTCATCCTGCTTTTGGGTAAATAGATGCCAGTACCTACTATTCCTACCTGTGTGTTCATATAGTGTATGGCTTAGCTAATTAGTAGATAAACAGATTACTTCCCACGGCAAGACCTGCTCCCGATGCCATAAACACCACCTTTTGGCCACGTTTTATTGCACCCTCTTTTACGGCATGATGAAATGCCATAGGTATGCACCCAGACCCAGTGTACCCATACCTATCCATAACAAATGAAGTCTTGTTAATGGGTTCGCCAAGTGCTTCCATAACCTTTACAACAACAGACCTGTTTATTTGGGTGAAGATGAAGTGGTTGACATCACTTACCGATATACCCGATTTTTCCGTTAGTTTTTCCACAACCATAGGCCATAAGCGCACATTCCTATCTCCGGGTAACGGTTGTAAATTTTGTAATCCGTACTCTTGTGCAGCAATTCTCTCCTTGGTTACAGGAAAATGAGTTCCACCCGAATAAACGCCTATATAGTCCCACTGAGTTCCATCTGTAAGTAACTGCCCGTTAATGTAACCCGATTCACCATTACTGCACCGCTCTAGTACAAAAGCACCTGCACCATCGGCAAATATGGAATAGCCAAAAGCATCGTTTGGTCTAACATAGGCAGGCATATTATAAACGCCAACCACTACAGCACGCTTAATAGACTCATCGGTAGCCATAATCCGAGCAGCGTTATCGAGAGCAATGGCAAAGCTTGCACACGACGCGCTCACATCAAAAGATGAGCTCCACTGCTCCTGTCCCTGTATTCTACCTTGGACTAATATAGCTGTTGCCGGTGTTATAAACTCAGGAGTATCAGTAGCAACTATAAATAGGTTAATATCGCGAGGATCCAGCTTTGCATCGGCTATTGCGTTTTGTGCTGCCTTTGTGGCAAAATCGGCAGTTGTCTCCTTAATTCCCCTAAGGTGAGCTATATGTCGCTTAAAAATACCAAGCTTGGTTTCAGTCTTTTCGTGGTCGAACTCAATATTTGCCAACTTTTTAAGCTCGATATTATCTATTGGCTCACCAGGAGCATATACTCCAGTTCCAACTATTCTTATTGGTAGCATAATAAGGTTTTTACATTATAAATAACGGATAATATTCAGGGTATAACCTGTTACCTCCCAGAATAACTAAATGTACCCCATCCTTTCTGCTTGGGCTGTAAGCTCATCGCGAAACTTTGGATGAGCAATGGAGATAAGCGCCTTAGTACGCTCCCTAACAGTTAAACCAGTTAACCGCACTGCGCCGTGCTCGGTAACAACATAATCGGTGTGAGAACGATGAAGCGTTACTGCGGTACCTTCGGGTAAAACAGGAACAATAGTGGATACCGCATCTCCCTTTGCAGTTGACCTGCAAGCAATAATCGATTTACCCAAACCATCGAAACCCTCTATTGCACCTACTGCAGTATCGGTTTGCCCTCCTGTTCCAGAGTACTGGTTAATGCCTATGCTCTCGCTAGCAACCTGTCCGGTAAAATCAACCATAATACAGGTATTTATTGATACCATTTTAGAGTTTTGCTTCACAACACACGGGTCGTTAACATACTTACCACGCAGAAACTCAACAGCAGGGTTATTATGGAGCCATTTATACATTTCCTCAGAACCCATGGCAAAAGTGCAGACAAACTTACCAGGGTATAATGCCTTTTTCTTGTTTGTAATTACCCCCATTTGGTAGAGCTCCATCATAGAGTCCACAAACATTTCGGTGTGAACACCCAAATCCTTTTTCTCTCTAAGGGAAAGAGCTGCTGCATTGGGAATTTCGCCAATTCCCAGCTGAATGGTAGCACCATCGTCAACCAAACTGGCTATATGCTCTCCTATGCGCAGCGCAACCTCATCGGGTTGCGGCGAAGGAAGAACTGGCGGAAGCTGGTGATGCTCCACAAAGTAGTCCACATCGGAAACATGTACCTGAGTGTCGCCAAAGGTTCTTGGTAACACATTATTAACCTCAAGCACAACAACCTCGGCAGCCTCAAGTATATCCTTTTCGTATGTAAGACCTAATGAGAGCGAAACAAAGCCCTTCTCGTCGGGAGGAGTACAGGTACCAACAAACAGATGTGGGCGGCGAACCTTGAGCCTATCGGTAGCTGCGCGATGCAGCATATTGGGAACAAAAGTTACAGTTCCAGCCCCCTCCTTAATAGCCTGACGGGAACCAGGAGCATGAAACCAGCTGCACAGCTCAAAATGCCCCTTCATTTCGGGAAGCATATAAAAAGGGTAAGGCTTCATGGTGAGCACAGAGAAAACCTGAACATTCCTAACCCTTTCCTTTGCTAAATGGAATTTAGCCATACACCCCTGAGGCTCCGAGGCGCACTGCGCAACAATAATATCGGAATCGCTCTTAATTAAATCGGCAACCTGCTCTGCGGTTATCAGTTTTTGCCTGTATATTGTACTATAGTCGCTCATAATGAGTAGTATATATTGTCTAAGTATTTAGCTTACGCTGTTACACTCTGCTTCTGTTTAGTTACAAGGTGAACTAGTAACCCAACAATTGCCGAAAGAACAATTGCCGATGATGCCGCAATAGCCGGATTTCTCACAGCGCCTTGCAGGTAAATATCAAAGTAGCCAAAGGAAAAGCCCCACTTATTAACCAGCAATGGCAAACCATAGTAAACCCCAAAGTGGGTTGCAAAAGCTACAACCGAAGCGGCCAATGGCGCTTTTAGCGAGATGTTTTTACCAAAGATACCCAATACTATGGGAACAAATATTATGGAGAAATAAGCGTAAACCCCATTCTGCGCAAGTATAGCCACGCTTAGCTTAGGATTAAGCAGCTGATCCCTTGCCACAATAAATGATGCTATGGCAAGAAGCACAATGGTTATCCTATTTAGGCGCATGTAGGTTTTATCGGAACCTATTTTACCTCCAAATATTGGCTTAATAATATCGAACGTAACAGTGGTGCTTAGAGACTGTATTAAGCCCTCAAGGGTAGATAGTCCAGCACTAATAAGACCTAAAATGATGAACAAACCAACCACAACTGCAACCCATCCCTGAGAAAAAGCTTTAATAACATATGTTGGAATAACATCATCGTTTCCTAGAGCAGCACCATCAACGGTTAAATCGGGAAACATAATTCGAGCATATAAACCCGCAATAACAACAGCGAAGAAAAGTATTTCAACAACAATTGCTGTTACTAAAAACCTATTTACGTCGCTCTCTTTTTTTAGCAGAAGTGATTTTGTTATGATATGAGGTTGGCATACCACGGCAATTCCCACAATAATTTGGGCAAAAATTATCTCATAAAAATCGCGGAAAAGAGGGCTGCTCTCGTTGGTTGATTGTACCAAGCGAGGATCTATTGACTCCAGTTTAGCAAAAAAACCAGAAATACCGTCCTTGAAATACTCCAGTCCCGAAGAGAGAAGGATAACTGCAACAACAATCATTATTCCAGCCTGAATGGCGTTGGTATAAACCATTGAGTTTGCTCCACCAAACATCATGTAACCAAAAACAAATATTACAATTGCCGCTAGGGTAAAAACCTCGTTGGTATTAATAGCGTTAGCAAAAACCTTGGTAAGCGCAACTAGAATTAGCACAATAAAAGTTATAAGAAGCACCGATAGCAGTGCTATGAACAACGAGTACCCCTTACTGTTGTAACGCTTGCCAATCCAACTTGCTAAAGAAACGGCACTTACGGACTCACCGTACTTTCTAAAACTTTTGGTGAGAACTACCAGTGATACCATTGATGCTAACGGGAAAAAAAGCCCAAACGAGAGCACTCCGCTTATGCCATACAGAGCAATTAGCCCAGGATTTATAACAAATGTTGCGGCACTGGTCATTGCAGCTGCAAGCGACATCCCTACAAAATAAGGAGAAAAGCTCATGTTACCCACGGCGTAGTCCTTCATGCTTTTTATGCTCATTGCCCCTTTAATAACAAAATAGAGTATTGCTGCTCCATAAAGGGCAATAAGAATCCATGTACCAATTACTTGTTCTGTAGTAGCCATATGCGCCAAAATTGAGTATTCGTTATTTTATAGGGTAACAGGAGCAGCGTTAGTGCGCCACTCCCATTATCATCTTTATACTTAATTAATGCTAACCAATTACACTTGGCTAGTTTGGTGTTTACTAAATGGTAATACCACCATCTACACTTATAACTGTACCGTTGATATACGCAGCCTCATCGCTGGCAAGGAAAAGATAAGCAGATGCAATCTCCTCTGGCAGCCCTAACCGCCCAACAGGAACCTTCTCCTCCATGGATTTAAGTACGCTTTCAGGCATCTTTTTCACCATTTCGGTTGCAATAAAGCCAGGAGCAACTGCATTTACTGTAATACCCTTACGTCCCAGCTCCTTGGCTAGCGTCTTGGTCATTCCAATTACACCCGACTTTGTAGCAACATAATTGGTTTGACCAAAGTTGCCATACAGCGCCACAACCGATGAGGTGTTGATTATTCTACCAAACCCCTTATCAACCATAAAGCTATGTACAACCTTTACACAATTGAAAACCCCCGTTAAGTTAACATCAATTACCTGTTGCCATTGCTCGGTCGTCATTTTTTTAATTGTGGAGTCACGAGTTATCCCTGCGTTATTAATAAGAACATCAATATGTCCATGATTACTAAAAGCCTTTTGCGCAGCACTATTTACCTCATCAAAGTTGGCTGTATTTACCTTCTCAAACTCTGCAAAACCGCCATTAGAACGAATCGAGGCTACCGTTTCGTTACCCTTATCCTCATTCATATCCCAAATAATCACTTTAGCACCCTCTTCAGCAAAACGCAGGGCACCTGCCTTACCAATACCATCGGCACCACCAGTGATAATGGCTACTTTATCCTTTAATCGTTGCATGTTAATTTTTTTTTATGATTTGCAAAAACAGCTAAATATTCTCAACAATTATGGCAGTTCCTTGACCTCCACCAATACATAATGTAGCAAGTCCTGTTGCTGCATTACGCCTTTTCATCTCATAAATAAGAGTAGTAAGGATACGAGCACCAGAGGCACCTATAGGATGCCCAAGAGCAATAGCTCCACCATTAACGTTTACCTTACTTGGATCTAGATTCAAATCGCGCATAACAGCAATAGATTGTGCTGCAAAAGCTTCATTGGCCTCCACTAAATCAATATCACCAATCTGCATTCCTGCCTTTAGTAAAGCAGCACGCGATGCTGGAACGGGACCATAACCCATAATTTTGGGATCCAGCGCGGCATTAGCATACGATCTAATCCTAACTAAAGGCTTTAACCCTAAGGCTGCCGCCTTTTCTGCCGACATAACAACCAGCATTGCAGCCCCATCGTTAATTCCTGATGCATTGCCTGCGGTAACAGTTCCCTCCTTTTTAAATGCGGGTTTAAGCTTAGCAAGCGCCTCAATAGTTAGCCCATGCTTTGGGAACTCATCATTGCTAAATACAATTGGGTCGCCCTTACGCTGAGGAATCTCAACAGGAACAATCTCATCGGAGAAAACACCTTTTTTTTGAGCAATCTCTGCTTTTGCTTGACTTTTTTGCGCAAACTCATCCTGTTCCCCTCTACTTATCCCCCACTGCTCAGCAATATTCTCAGCAGTGATACCCATATGGTACCCATTAAACGCATCGGTAAGCCCATCCTGAATCATCGAATCTACCAGTTCTCCATTGCCCATTCTATAGCCATAACGTGCCTTGGGCAATAGATACGGAGCATTTGTCATACTTTCGGTTCCTCCAGCAAGAATAACATCAGCATCGCCAAGCATAATAAACTGCGCTGCCATTGATACTGCTCGTAAACCAGATCCGCAAAGCTTATTAATTGCCATTGCAGGGCTAGTGTCTGGCACTCCGGCTTTTATTGAAACCTGACGAGCTACATTCTGACCCAATCCAGCCGATAGGATATTCCCCAGTATAGTCTCATTTATCTCAGAGGGTAATATCCCCGCTCTATGAATAGCTTCTGTTGCGGCTATTACACCCAAATCAACAGCAGAAAAGTTTGTTAAACTTCCTCCAAAGTTTCCTATTGGAGTGCGAACTGCCGATACTATTACTACTTCTTTTGTCATGGCTTGATATTTTTATTATTCAAATTGTAACTGCGCATAGTGCATTGAGTACAGCTTTGAAATAACCTGATAAAGAATACTCTATAATGGTTTTCTTTTTCACGAAGAAAGCGATCTCTTAAGCCCAATTCAGAATGTGTTTTCAAAAAATAAGGGTTGACTTTATTGAAGGCACCAGAATAAAATGAAACTATAATCCTGTATTTCTGACATATAGTCAACATATAGATAACATCGACCAACAGTTTTGATTTCATTAAAAAATCGGTTCATTTTATTAGCTTTGCATCAATAATCACAACAGCATGCAACTAGATACCACCATAGCAGCCATAGCAACCGCCCCTGGCATGGGCGCAATTGCCGTAATACGCATGAGCGGAAGCAATGCCATTGCCATTGCCGATAAAATTTTCAGGAGCAAAAACCCCAAAAAGAGGCTTGAGAACCAAAAGCCATACACCATTCATTTTGGCGAAATTGCCGATGGCGATAAGGTTTACGATGAGGTGCTAATAAGCCTTTTCCGTGCACCCCGCTCGTACACAGGTGAGGATATGGTGGAGATATCGTGCCACGGCTCACAGTTTATACAGCAGCAAATTCTTGAGCTGCTAGTGCGCCAAGGAGCACAAATGGCACAGCCGGGCGAGTTTACGCTTCGCGCCTTCCTTAACGGGAAAATGGACCTATCGCAGGCCGAAGCAGTTGCAGACCTCATTGCCTCCTCATCGGAAGCTGGGCGCCGCATTGCCATGATGCAGATGCGCGGCGGTTTCTCCGACCTTCTGCGCCAGCTACGCGATAAGCTGCTAACGCTAACTTCACTTATTGAGCTGGAACTTGATTTTAGCGATGAGGATGTGGAGTTTGCCAATCGCGAACAGCTGAACCAACTGGTTAACCAAATGCATTCGCATGTGAGTAAGCTGGCCGAATCGTTCTCACTTGGCAACGTGCTAAAGCAGGGAATCCCTGTAGCCATAGCGGGTAAGCCCAACGTTGGTAAAAGCACTCTACTAAACACGCTGCTAAAGGAGGAGCGCGCCATAGTATCGGATATAGCCGGAACCACCCGCGATACCATTGAGGACACCATAAACATTGGTGGTATAACCTTTCGCTTTGTTGATACAGCTGGGCTTCGCGAGACAGAGGATTACGTTGAATCGCTGGGCATTGAGCGCGCCAAAACCAAAATATCACAGGCCGATATTGTTATGCTGCTACTAGACCCAACTGAGCTGGTTAGGCGACTAGAGGAGCAGATATCAAGCATTAAGGAAACCCTTACACCACAGCAACACCTGCTAGTGCTTCTAAACAAGGCCGATATGCTAAGCGAAGAGGCCATAACCACCATTGAGCAGCAGCTAACGAAGGCGCATCCATCACTAGAGATACTACCCATATCGGCACGCATACACATTAATATTGATAAGCTAACCCACCTTTTGCTTGAGTATGGAAAACAGCGCATCACCGAGTCGGACGATGTGGTTATTACCAACCTACGCCACTATCAGGCGCTAAGCGAATCGGTGAAGGCACTTGAAGAGGTGAAGGCTGGACTAGCCCTAAACCTCCCCAACGACCTCCTCGCCTTCCACCTCCGCGACGTGCTTCGCCACATTGGCGAAATAACCGGCGAGTTCACCAACGATGAGGTGCTTGGAAACATATTTAAGAATTTTTGTATCGGGAAGTAATCTACTATAGTATACCTATTTATTAACACCTTTCATTTGTTTTCTTTTAATAGTTATATTTGACATAGTTGTCTATAATAACATGTTAATATGAAGCAACTTTTTTTAGAGGAGGCAGTACTAAAACACGTTTATCATGCCAACTAATTTTTTTACAAACGGGCTAAACAATACCCTTTTACAAAAATTTAAAGACATTTTTGTAAATAACATCGACATTGAATTTTTTGATGCTTTGGTGGGTTATTTCAGAGCATCTGGTTATTTTACAATCCGTCCGTTTTTAGATAATGTTCCCAATATTCGTATTTTGGTTGGTATTAATGTTGATAAATTAATAGCTAGATATCATTCCAAAGGTCTTTTGTTTAAAGGCGATGCAACCCAAACAGTAAGGGAGTTTTTGGGTGAACTAATGGAGGATATCCAGCAGTCTGAATATGATAATAATATTGAAGAAGGGATATTAAAATTTGTAGAGGATATTATCACTAAAAAAATTGAAATAAAAGCCCATCCGAACCGCAAACTACAAGCAAAAATATACATTTTTAGACCCGAGAATTGGAATGAACATCGTTCTGGGAGTGTCATAACAGGCTCTTCTAACTTTACCGACTCAGGTTTAGGCTCTACAGAGTCATCTAATTACGAATTTAATGTATTATTAAACAACTTTGATGATGTTAAGTTTGCCACAGAGGAATTTGAAGCCTTATGGCGTGAAGCCATTGCAATCTTACCTAATGAAATTTTAAAAGTCAAGGAAGAAACATATTTAAATGATGATTTTACACCTTTTGAGGTGTATATGAAGTTTTTAATTGAATACTTTGGTAAGAGTGTTGAATTTGACCCCAACTCAGTTACCGACCTTCCTTCTGGATTCATGCGCCTTTCTTATCAGATTGATGCTGTTAACGAAGGGTATAAGTTAATGGAAAAACATAATGGTTTTTTTCTATCCGATGTTGTCGGTCTTGGCAAAACGATTGTAGCTACATTAATTGCTAAAAAGTTTTTTTACTCTAACGATTTCCCATCTCATATCTCAAATACATTAATAATAATACCTCCTGCATTAAAAGAAGGTTGGGATGAAACTCTTGAGAAATTTGAATTACAGAATTATAGAATCATCACAAATGGGAGTTTGCATAAAATTACAAACCCAGAGAAATACGACTTAGTGATTGTTGATGAAGCACATAAGTTCCGTAATGACACAGCCGAGGCATATAATGAACTTCAAAAAATCTGCAAGTCAAAAACCAGAAGAATACTTCCTGACGGTACAAAGGCTGAGAAAAAGGTTATTCTTATGTCAGCCACGCCATTAAACAATCGCCCCGAGGACATTGCAAACCAAGTTTACCTATTTCAGGATTCTAAAAATTCAACTCTTGAAATTTCCAACCTGCAACATTTCTTTAGGATTAAAATTGATGCCTACAGAAAACTTAAAGATGAAAAGTATAGTGTTGCAGAAGTGCAGAAAAGTGTAAAGTATATCTATGAAAGCATTAGAAATAAGGTAATCTCACCATTAACAATTCGTCGAACTCGAACTGATCTACGAACACATGCACAATACTGGGAAGACATTAAGGCACAGGGAATTATATTTCCAGAGATTGAAAAACCTCACAAAATACTTTATAAACTCGATGAAAAACTAGATAACTTGTACGACAGAACAATGTATTCATTGAGTCATGAAACTGAAGGGCTTACTTATTATCGGTATCAGGCTATCAAATACTTAAACCCTGAGAAGAAAAGAAAATACAAAAATGCTGACCTTGCCTCCGCTCAGTTAGCAAAAATTATGAAGATTTTACTTGTAAAGCGCATCGACAGTAGTTTCCATGCTTTTTATAAATCTTTGGAACGATTTTACTTGGCAACCGAAGCCATGATAACTATGTTTAAAAACGGAAAAATATACATAGCACCAAATCTTAATGTTTCAGAATATATAATCGAGGACAAAGAAGATGAATTGCTTGATTTAATTACTACTTTAAAAGAAACAGATCCTACCATTGAAATATGTAGCCCAAATGATTTCCAACCTCAATTTTTACTTGGGTTGCAGAAAGATTATGAGATATTAGGAGCACTCGTTAAAGAATGGAGTAAAGTTGAAGTAGATCCAAAATTTGACGAATTTTTCTTCCAACTCAACAACGCCCTGCTCGATAAGAATAAAAATCCACAGCAAAAATTAGTTGTATTTTCAGAATCGAAAGAAACAACAGCATACCTAATGGAACGTCTACACGATAAAGGTTTCAGAGATGTTTTAGAGGTCAATGCAGAAAACCGTAATCGATTAAAAAATATTATTAGAGAAAATTTTGATGCTAACATTAAACGCTCAGACTACAAGTCCGATTATAATATTGTTATTTCCACCGAAGTATTAGCAGAAGGTGTTAATTTACACAGATCCAACACCATTGTCAATTATGATACTCCTTGGAACTCAACTCGTTTAATGCAACGTATAGGTCGTGTTAACAGGGTGGGTTCAACTGCCGACAAAGTTTATATTTACAATTTCTTTCCTACAGCGAAAGTTAATAACGATATTGAACTAGAAAAAAAAGCAGTAATGAAGTTACAGGCCTTCCACTCTGCCCTAGGTGAAGATAGCCAGATATATTCTACAGTTGAAGAAACGGAAAGTTTTGGTTTATTTGATAAAAACATTGAGGAAGAACGTGATGAACGTCTTTTACTTCTAATGGAGTTAAGGAAATTTAAAGACGAAAATCCCGAGATGTACCGCAAAATAAAGAATATGCCTTTACGTGCACGCGTTGGTCGTAAAGACAGAACCAAACGCGATACAACAATTTGTTTTATTAGAAATAACCGTCGTGATGCATTTTATTGGATTCAACAAAATGGAGAACTGGAAGAAATGACTTTTGTGGAAACAGCTCACGAATTTAGGGCTGATTTACCTGAAAAGGGAATTGCTTTGCATGAGAACCATCACCAACATATAAAAAACGCAATTCAAGATTTCGAGAAAAAAATTAAAGAAGAAGCTGCTAAAGACATCTTAATAGACACCACACAAGGTCCTAACGAGAAAATAGCATTAGCATATCTAGATGGTTTTCTCAAATTCCCATTTATATCTGACAATGAAAGAGAATTAATAAAATCTGCAAAACAAGCAATCAAATTGGGTAAATTCCAAAAATTGCAGCGTGAGGTCAATGCGTTGAAAAAGAACGTCAAAAAAGCTCCGCTCAAACCTGTTGAGTTATTAGACACATTGCTTAAGATACTGGAAAAATACCCGCTCAATCAGGATGAAAGCGACGATTTGCCAGCTATTTCAATTAAATCGTACGAGAAGTTAAAACCTGAAATTATAATATCCGAATCATACGCATACAACAAATAAACCCGAATGGAAGCTTTATCTGCATTGTTACAAAAACCATATAGTCAGGACAATTGGTTAAATATTATTGAATCTACCTTTACCAATGTTTCCATTATTCCCCCTGTGGATATTCCTTTTAACGAGGATTTAAACGATAAAATCGAATCGTTCCGGCAATTTGGTACGGTTACACTTGCCGATGGGAACAGGCTGCCTCTTATCGAATTAAAAGTAACCGAGCGTATTCGGCTCCGACAAAATAGGGTTCAACTTAGACAACTAATAGCAAGGCTTATTGACCAAAATACAGCACATGGCGTTTTAGCAGTATTTGATACAGGCGAAGACCATTACCGTTTTTCTTTTACAGCCAAAGAGAGCGCCATTAACGAGGAGGGCGAATTTGTTGAAAGCGAAACCGATAAAAAGCGCTATACTTATGTATTAGGAAGGAATGAGCAAACCAGAACTGCTGCCGAGCAGTTTGCTTTTCTAAAACAAAAAGGCGATAGTGTTACTATTAAAGATGTGGTGGCTGCTTTTAACGTTGAGCCTCTAACTAAGGAATTTTTCGACCGTTATAAAAAATATTACGAGGATTTTGTTCAATTCATTACTGGCAAGCGTTTCGAAAAGGTTAATGGTAAATGGAAGGAAGTAAAAAAAGGGGAGCCCTCACCCTTTCACCTTCAAGTTTTCAATTCCGACGATAAAAATGCTCGCAATTATATTAAACTACTATTAGGCCGATTAGTATTTATAAAGTTTTTGCAAAAGAAATCATGGATGGGCGTTCCACCCGATGAGGCAGAATGGAAAAATGGCGACCCTAAATTTATTTACAACCTATACAACAACTTTAAAAACAAGGATAATTTTCATTCCAATGCCTTATTACCTTTATTTGACCATTTAAATGCACACAGCTCCTCGGATTTGTTTACACTAACAAAAACAAAGATTCCTGCACTCAACGGTGGTCTTTTCGAACGACAATACGAAAATCTCGAAGTGCTGGTATTTCCCGCTGAATTGTTCGAAGGGTTTCTTGAGTTTTTAGAGCAATACAATTTTACCATCGACGAGAGCGACCCCGACGATGCCGAAGTGGGTATTGACCCCGAAATGCTGGGTCATATATTCGAAAACCTCTTGGAGGATAACAAGGACAAGGGGGCTTTCTACACTCCAAAGCCTATTGTTAAGTACATGTGTCAGGAATCAATTATTGAATACCTGTACACCTATTTCGAGAAAAACAACCTCTTGGGCAACGAGCAAGCCAATACCCAGTTAAAACAAAACATTGAAAGGTTTATAAAAAAACACGAAGGCAGTGCCATTAACGACCACGAAAAAACTATTGCCAAAGCGCTAAAGGAGGTTAAAGTCTGCGACCCCGCCATTGGTTCGGGTGCCTTCCCAATGGGTATATTATTGGAAATTTTTGGGGCAGTAAATTTATTGTACGACAATTTTACCGACAGCACCTCCGAAGTATGGAATTTAGAAAAATGGGAACCAGCCCGTATTAAAGAACACATTATTCAAAACTCTATTTATGGAGTCGATATTGAAAAAGGGGCGGTAGATATTGCCCGCTTACGCTTCTGGCTTTCGCTTATTATTGATGAAGAAGTACCCCGCTATTTACCCAACCTCGATTATAAAATTGTAGTTGGCAACAGCTTGCTGCCAAAATTTAACGGTAAAATTATTGAAATAGACTGGAGTCCCCGGCAAAGTTTGCAAGGCCGTGCAGCCGAATTGCATAAACAGGTTCAACAACATTTAGCCGAAGTGGTAAAAGCGCAGAAAAACTATTTTAACGCCAATAACGAGCAAAAAACTACCATAAAAGAGCAAATACGTACCGCCAAGTTACAATTAATTAAAAGCCAAACGCTATTCAACAAAGAGCGTTTTATTCTGAGTAACCAGATTACAGAAGACGATTCAAGGCTGAATGCTCGAGAGAAAAAAGAGAATCAAGCCAAAAAAGAGCAATTGGCTCAGTTCGACGAAACTGTGACATATATAGAAACCCTCATTGCCGATAACACTATCTCATTTAGTCATTTTGACTGGAAATTGGACTTTCCAGAAATATTAAACCCAAATTTAAATAATCGACCCGGATTTGATATTGTTATTGGAAATCCTCCATATGGTTTACTAAATAAGAAGCAAAATAAACACACTTCAATTATTGTAACTGAAATTGAATTAGAAATGTTTAAAGATGGTCTTGAATATGGTGCGTTTAATTATAAAATGATTAATGTTTTTCAACTATTTATTATTAAGAGTTTGAATATATTGGATGAAAATGGTGTTTTTTGTGAAATTTATCCTTTATCCTTCACTGGAGACCAAAGTTTTTATAAATTAAGAAAACACATACTTGAAAATAAGAGGCTTACAAAAATAGAAGCATTTCCAGAAAGAGACAATCCTAAAAAAAGGGTTTTTGAAAGTGTTAAGATGTCAGTTCTAATTGCTTTAATTAAAAATTCCAAATCGACTTCAAGTTTTAATTTAAGAATAAACAATGACAAATTTATAAATACAAAAATTGAACCGACAACCTTTTCAAAAGAAGAGATATACTCTATAGATAAAAAGTACTTTACAATTCCACTATTACCTGAAAAAGAGAAAGCAATTATTACAAAAGTTTATCAATTTAGAAATGTCATATCGAATGTTGCTAAATGCAATACTGGTGAAGTTGACATTTCAATTGATAACGAATATATTACAGATAATTGTAATGACAAATACTTAATAAAGGGTGCCGCCATAGATAAATTTATAATTAAAAATGAGATGTCTCAGGGAGAAATACAATTCATCCATAATTCATTTCTTGAAAAATTAGCAGAAGAACGCAAAATACACTATAGTTCTCAAAGAATTGTTATGCAAGGAATCACAGGTATAAATGAAAGGACGCGTCTGAAAATGGCGATTGCACCTCCATTTACATTCTGTGCAAATTCGGTAAATTATATTTCTATTGAAAAAAAGGAAACTAATATTTATGCTTTATTAGGAGTTCTAAATTCAAAACTATTGAATTTTGTTTTTAAGAAATTTAGTACAAATAGTAATGTAAATGGTTATGAGATTGACAATTTACCATTGCCTAAATTTACCAAAATTGTGCAAGAAAAGATTGGTAGTATTGTATTGCAATTATTGTCTGAATCTGACTATAATAATAGAGAGGTATTAATAAATTCTTTGGAATTATTTATATGTAAATTATATGGATTGGAATTTGAAGATTTAAAGTTTATTGAACTAAGTTTCAACCCATCTTTGGATGAATACATTTCTATTGTCATTCCTGAAGAAAACAATCAAAATTTAAATTTAAGCCTATTTACCGAAGGCACCCTATTTCATAACATAAATTAAAATACACCTCATGACCATACAAGAACAACGAGATAAAATTTGGAAAGAGTTTTTAGATAAATGGCCAGTAGCACGCCTCGAAAAAATGAAACTCGAAGAATATACCAATTTAAACCGCTCCGATTCATTTTGCTATTGGTTAGAGAAACACACCGAAATATTAGGAAGCATTTGGGGGGGGTCAGCCTATAAATTTGGTATTTACAAAAAAAATAACACCGATAGCAACGATACCCGTAAAGGTTATAAAAACGATGGCGAATACGGCTGGGTGCTAAAGTTCGGTATAACTCGTGAAGAAGCTTTCGAAACTGTGCGCCAAAATGTATACAATGTAGCCAAGAGTGCTAGTGAAGGTAAACTTGGCGATATAAACGACATAGAGCTTGGGCAGGTTTTTAAATGGAAAATTGCTGCACTGTATAACAAAAACATACCGCTTATATACAAACCCGAAGCGCTCGAAAAAATTTGCCTAGAAAAAGGTATCGACTGGCCTAAATCATACAGCAAAGTTTACGAAGAACTTGCCAAACTGGGCAAAGGGAAAGATATTATTGAACACAGCATTGAACTTTGGGCCATTTACAGCTCTGGCAGCAAACCCAAAGAACTCGAAACGGAATACTTACGCAAATGGTCATCGCCATTAAACCAAATATTCTATGGACCTCCCGGTACTGGAAAAACTTACAACACCATTAACGAGGCAGTCCAAATTGTGGAGGAACTTAGCCCAGATGAGTTTAGAGATAAATATGAAGATAATCGTTCAGCACTTAAAGAGGCATATCAAAAGTATGTCGATGAAAAGTTGATTGGTTTTTGCACTTTCCATCAATCTTTTTCTTACGAGGATTTTATTGAAGGTATAAAACCTATTGAACCTAAAGAAAATGACACTTATTTAAAATACGACGTAGTACCCGGCATATTCAAACAAATGGCCAACAAAGCCACTACCTACGAAAAATATAAGGTAAAGGAAACAGCCAAAGCGCTAACTTTAGATGACTCGGCTTATTCGCAGGCACAGTTCTATAAAATGTCATTAGGCGACACACTAAGTCCTGAAGACGATAATATTTACAAATATTGTATAAAAAATAATGTTATAGCCCTTGGTTGGGGTGGCGATGTGGATTTTACAGGGGCTAAAAGCGAAGAAGACATTCGTATCATCTGTGACAAAAACAACCTAGATAGTTCCGCATTAAAATTTGTCAAATATTTCATTCTTTATTTAAAACTAGGAAACTATGTGATAATATCTAATGGTAATACAAGTATTCGAGCCATTGGTAAGGTTATTGGTGAATATGAATTTAATGACGATACAGATATAGATTACTGTCAGTTTCGAGAAGTCGAATGGATATTGAAAGACACCAATATACCAGTAAACGAGCTATACAATAGAAATTTTAGTCAGCAAACCATTTATAAACTCGATAAGGATTTAATAAAAAGGGAATTTTTCGAGAGCAAATCCGATGTAATACTTGATACCAAAGAAAGGGAATTGCTTAGAAACCACGTACTTATTATAGATGAAATTAATCGTGGTAACATATCACAAATTTTTGGAGAGCTAATAACATTAATTGAAGATGATAAGAGAGAAGGTAAACCTGAAGCCTTAAAAACCATTTTACCCTATTCAAAACAACCCTTCTCGGTTCCTTCAAATTTGTACATCATTGGTACTATGAACACTGCTGACCGAAGCATCGAAGCATTAGACACTGCTTTGCGACGCAGGTTTACATTCAGAGAAATGCCTCCCAAAAATGACATTCTTCGAAACCATCACGAAAGAATCATATACAATCAAATAGTCAAAAACGTTTCTCTTTTATGGGAAGATAAGGAATGGAAGGAAATTGAGGCCGATTTAAAGGAATTGTTTATTGATAGCGCAAAATACGAGGAAAACAAAATTGAACTACGCGAAAAACTAATTGGCAATGAAGGTGCAATAAAAGAATTTGATGCAGAGGAACACGAAAATTTCTATAAAGCCAAAGAAATTGAGTTAATTGATTTTGAAAAATTAATTAACTGTATCAACTTTAGAATTGAGAAACTACTCGACAAAGACCATGCTATTGGCCATGCTTACTTTTTAAGCCTGCTAAATTGCTCATATCCTTTTAATGAACTTAATTTAATTTTTGAGAATAAGATTATTCCTCTATTGCAGGAATATTTTTATGGTGATTTTGGTAAAATAGGCTTGGTTCTAGGTGATAGTTTTGTTGAAACAAAGCAATATTCTGAGAAAAATTTATTTGCCAATTTTAAAGGCTATGATGCTGATGTAAAAAGCGACTTACAACAAAGACCTGTTTATGTAATTAAACCATCTGAAAACTGGAAAGTTGCCGATTTTATAAGCATTTACAAATCTTATAATGAGTAGGCAAACCATTCAAATATTTGAACACGAGCGTTTAACTACTTATCCTGATGAGTGGGGTCGAAAAATTACGCCCCGTCAACTAGAATTACTCTGTCTATACAACGATAACAATCAGAATAAGTATTATACAGTGATTCGTAATGGGGTTAAATTCAATCAATATGTGGGTGTTATCCAAATTGGCAATCTTACAATCGAAATTTTACCTAAAGCCGATAAAACAAATTTTTCAACATTAAACGATAAAGAAGTCGAAATATATCGTTGGCGTAAAGTATTGCTTAAAATGCTTCAGGTTTGTGGAATTATTAAAGTTGAAGCTCCCAGCGAAGCAAATTTGAAAAAGAGGCATAATTCACTGTTGGATTTATATTTCGACATTTATTTGAATGAAATTGAAAGTTTACTTCGTTCTGGCCTAATAAAAAAATATAGGACACAAAGCAACAATGTTTATGCCTTAAAAGGTCAATTGAAATTTTCTCAAAATATTCAGCAAAACCTCATACATCAGGAGCGGTTCTTTACCGAACATCAAACCTACAATTATCAAAACCTTTTAAATCAGATATTAATTAAAGGGTTAAGAGTACTCAAATCAATTGCAAATGATACCCTTTTAATCGACCGTATTAATCGGGTTCTGTTCTGTTTTCCAGAAATAGAAGAAATTCTTATAACAGAATCCAACTTTTCAAAGGTTAACATAAATCGACAAACAGAAAAATACAGCGAAGCGCTCAAAGTAGCAAAAATGATAATCCTGAATTATTCGCCAGATATTATTTATGGTCAGGAAAACATGCTGGCCTTGCTTTTCAACATGAACGATTTATGGGAGAAGTTTATTTTCAGGATGCTAAAAAGAGGAGAAGACGGCACTTACACCGCAAATTACCATCAAACTCAGAATTTTTGGCTTAACCGTCGCATTGAACCCGACATTGTAATTGTAAAAGAGGGTATTACGTATATTGTTGACACCAAATGGAAAATAGTTTCCCCTAACAATCCTTCCGACAACGATTTAAAACAGATGTATGCTTACAATATGTATTGGGATGCCCCAAAAAGCATGTTGTTATATCCCAAAACATCAAATGCCATAGATAGCGATTTTGGTAAATTCCATAAAGGCCGTGAAGGAGAAAATTTATGTAAGGTTGGATTTGTAAATGTATTCGATAACAACAATCAATTAAATCAAAAAATATCTGCCGAAATAATAGAAAAATTAAATTAGAAAGTTACAATAACTTTATTACCAATAAAATATATCAACTACTACGTTTTTAAACTACTTCCATAGAATAAAAAAAACCGTAACACACTTATACAACCCTCATGGGAAGAAGAACTCTACAAATACATTACCGGTATTGTCCAAAATAAAGGGCAAAAGATGTTGGCTATTAATGGCACATCAAACCATATACATATTCTAATTGGCATGAAACCAACATGCTGTCTATCCAATTTGGTGAGGGAAATAAAGAAATCATCAAATATTTTTATCAATGAAAGGAGATTTACCCCTTACAGCTTTCAATGGCAAGAAGGCTTTGGTGCTTTTTCATACAGCCATTCTCAACTAACAGATGTAATTCAATATATTGAAAACCAAAAAGAACACCATAAACAGCGTACATTCAAAGAAGAATACCTTGCATTCCTAAAAGCCTTTGAAATAGAATTCAAACATGAATATCTATTTAACTGGCTAGAGAATGAAGCATAACCTTAGAAAAAAGAGTCTTTAGGGGTTCGAATAGTTGGCTCCAAAGGTACGTACTATACACCTTCTTTTTTCCTTAATAAAGATTCTCCCCCCTACCCATAAATCTCATCAAAACTGCTTACGGACTTAATGGTTACACCTAGGTTGTGCATCAGATTTTTAATTGCAGGCGATGGGGTTCCCTTGGTTATATAGTAAACATTCATGGGCTTTTCTGTTGTGTTGGCAAAGCGCTTGCGCTCAATTAGCAGCCAGCGCAGAAAAACCTCATCAATACCAAAGCCAAAGCCAAGAATAACAATGGGGAGATTAAACCATATGTGCAGCCAGGTTTTGCACCCCTGCCAAAGTTCTGTAGTGTACTCATTGTAAAGTCGGCCTGCACCCTTGTGTATTATGTCGCGGGCACGTTGGGCGCTCCCCATGTAATCGGTTAGCCCAAGGCGTATGCTATCCTTATATTT
>DHVO01000036.1 GCA_002412705.1 Bacteroidales bacterium UBA5206
TAGCGGCAACCTTGCGGCGGTTCTCCTCATTGGTAACGGGAATGTAGCCCGGGTAGTTTGCTGGCGAACAGCCCACATCGGTTGCTCCCTGTACGTTGTTTTGTCCGCGTGGAGGATTTATACCGCAGCGCTCACGCCCAACTTGACCTGTAATTAGCATCATGTTAATAAGGCTAAAAACGTTGTATGTGCCTGTAACCTGTTGGCTCATGCCCATGCCAGTGGCTATCATGGCTGTAGGCGATGTGGCGTAGAGACTTGCAGCAAGTTTAAGCTTGTTGGCCGGAACACTGGTAATAGACTCAACGTAATCGGGCGTGTACTTTTGTGTTAGCTCCTTAAGCTGCTCAAAAGCCTCCATGCCCCCATCAACACGTCGGTTTATAAACTCCTTATCAATCCAGTTATTTTTTATGATGATGTGGATTAAGCCATTTAGCAGCGCCACATCGGTGCCCAGTTTGGGCTGTAGCCAAACGGTAGCGTAGCGTACCAGCGGTGTCCATCGGGGATCAACAACAATTATGCGCTGACCGTTGGCGGCTCCCCGTTTTACGTATGTTGCAGTAATAGGGTGGGTATCAATAATGTTGTTTCCTGTTACAAACAGGCAGTCGGTGGTTTCAAAATCCTCAATGGGATTGCTGCCCGCGCCATCGCCAATGGATTTAAGCATGGCCGTAACGGTTGATGCGTGGCAAAGCCGCGTACAGTAGTCTATATTATTTGTGCCAAAAACGGTGCGGATAAACTTTTGGAAAATGTAGTTGTCCTCATTGCTACACTTAGCCGATGCGTAGCCTGCAAGAGCATCGGAACCGTGTTTCTGTTTGATATCGTTAAACTTGGTGGCGATAAGGTTTAGTGCTTCGTCCCATGTGGCCTCTTCGAATTTGCCGTTACGCTTAATAAGCGGTGTGGTTAAACGCTCGGAGCTATGTACAAACTCGTAGCCAAAGCGTCCCTTTACGCATAGGCGCCCATCGTTTGGCGATTCCTTCTCGATGCCATTGCTGCGTACAATTTTCCCGTTTTGCACCAACAGCTCTATTTGGCAGCCAACGCCGCAGTATGGGCAGGTGGTTGCAACCTTTTTCTCAACCTTATCTAGGTTTATTACTTCACGGTTTGGTTTTTCCACAATGGCACCAGTTGGGCATAGCTGTATGCACTCGCCGCAACCATCGCACTCGCTTTCGCCCCAAACGCCTTTGCCTGCAATTATGTAGGAGTGAATACCCCTACTAGCAACCGATAGCACATTTTTTCCCTGCACCTCGTCGCATCCTTTTATGCACCTAAAGCACAAAATGCACTTGCTTGGGTCGTAGGTTAGCACTGGCGATGAGGTATCGGGAGTAAAGTTTATCTTATCAAGCACAGGTTTAAAAAAGCGCCTCTCCTTTGCATCTAGTCCGTAGCGGAACATTAGCTCGCGAAGCTCATCGGGGTAGGAGCCATCGTAGCTATCGTTATGCTCGCTAAGAAGGTAATCAACAAGAAAGCGGCGGGTATCTTCCAGTTCCTCGTCAAAAGCGGTAACTGTCATCCCATCGGTAACCTTCACGGTGCATGAGGCAACCAGTCCGCGCATTCCCTCAATCTTAACAAGGCAAAGTCTGCACGCGCCAGTGGGGGTTAGCTTGCGGTGGTAGCATAGTCCGGGTATATTAAAACCATTATCGCGGGCAACCTGCAGCAGGTTTGCTCCTGCTGGTGCCGATATACTTTTTCCGTCGATGGTTAGGGTTATCATTGCTATTAACCTTTGGTTGATTTTGGGGTTTGGGAATTACTTCTCGTTGGCAATATCGAGTTCAAAGTGGCGCTGTAAGCTTTCAAGCGATAGTATTGGCGATTGTCCTAATGGGCACAGGGAGCTTTTGGCAACTATTTTTGCCTGTTTAACCATATCGGCTAGAATCTCCTTTCGCTCTATGGGAGTAGCGTTGGTTAGCTTTAGCGATTGCTCGTACAAATAGTTGGTGCCCACTCTGCAAGGTACGCACTTGCCGCAGCTCTCGTGCTTAAAGAATTTTTGTATGCTCTGGATTAAGGGGATAAGAGGGGTGTTGTTCCCTGCAACAATAATGGCACCAGAGCCAAGGGTTGCACCCTTTTCGCGGAGCTTGTCGTAGCCCATTTCAGCATCGGCGTAGGAGTAAGGAACAAATGTTCCTGCTGCTCCACCCAATAGTGCGGCCTTCCATGGCTTGCCATCCTTTGTGCCTTGGCCAAGGTCATTAATTAGCTCACCCAGCTTGCAGCCCATCTCAACCTCGTAAAACCCTGGTTTATTCACGTATCCGCTAATGGTAAAGATTTTGGTTCCCGACGATTTCTCGTTACCCAGTGAGCGGTACCAATCGGCACCCTTTTCTATTATTACAGGGAAGTTGGCCAGCGTTTCAACGTTGTTAATAAGGGTAGGCTTGCCCCAAAGCCCTTTCTCGGCGGGAAATGGGGGTTTTATGCGGGGATATCCCCGCTTGCCTTCAAGCGATTCCAGCAGCGTAAGCTCCTCGCCGCACAGGTATGAGCCAGCACCAAGGCGTACCTCGATATCAAAAAAGAATCCGCTGCCTAAAATATTATTACCCAAAAAACCGTACTCCCTTGCTTGCTCTATAGCCTTGTTTATTCTCTCAATTGAGGTGTAGTATTCGCCCCGGATGTACACAAAGCCGAAACCAGCACCCACGCCTTTGGCAGCAATAATCATCCCCTCAATAAGCGAGTGGGGATCGGTTTCCATAATAATTCTGTCCTTAAACGTTCCTGGTTCTCCCTCGTCGGCATTGCACACCACATACTTTTCGCAATCGGTACAAACAATGGCGGTGCTTTGGTTCTTTGTTCCAGTGGGAAAACCCGCTCCGCCGCGTCCGCGTAGCCCAGCATTGGTTAGTTCATTTACAATGACTTGCGGAGGAAGTTCCAATGCCTTACGTAGAGCGGAATAGCCACCTCTCGATATGTAGTCGTCTATGTTATCGGGATTTATTTTCCCAGTATTTCGTAGGGCAACTCTATGTTCTACTAACATGGTATTGGCAATTAAGGGTTAGATAGGTTGGATATTATCCCTTCAAGTTCTTCTTCGGTTAGGTTCCCGTAAAAATCTCGGTTTATAATCATGGAAGGGGCTTTACCACAGCGACCTAGGCACTCTGCCTCTTCTAGTGTAAAAAGTCCATCGGGTGTGGTTTCGCCAATATTTACATTCAGCCTCTTTTTTAGCCACTCAACAAGTGGTGTTGAGCCCATCATACCGCAAACAGGCGAGGTACAAATCCTAATAATGTAGCGTCCGCGTGGTTTTAGGCTAAACATAGTGTAGTACTCGGCCACCCCGTAAACCGACGATAATGGTAGGTCCAAATATTTTGCCGTGGCCTTTAGGCAATCTTCGGAAAGATACTGGTTGGGGTGGTTATCCTGAATGTGATGAAGGATTTGGAGCAAGCTATCCTTTCTAGGTGGAAATTTTACTAGGGATGTATCTTTTTCCATAAACCGTTCCTTTTAGTTTGCCCAAAAGATACAAAAAGATGCTGTAGAACACAAGAGGGGAGAGGGTAAGGATTAAGGATAAGGTTAAAGGTTAAAAGTTAAAAGTTAAAGGAGAAAGATGTTAGACTAACTAAACACCTATCACAAAATACCTGTTTTTAACAAGCCCCAAAGGGCAACTTATGAAATTTAAAGTTCAAAGTTCAAAGTTCAAAGTTCAAAATTCAAGATTCAAGCAACTACCAAATCCTTTAACCTTTAATCTCGCCTAGGGGCGAGACAAGCTCTTTCACGTTTAACGTCTCACGTTTAACGTTTCACTTATAAAAATTCTTCTCAAACGCCTTGAACTCGCCCGATTTAAAAAGGATGCGTTTCCAAAAAGCTTGTATAAATCCCGTTCCGTATCCCGTTAACTGTATAAAGCTGGCAGGAACGGAGAGCAGCGCTACCCTAAGGTTTTTGTTTTCCCGTAAGGAATCAATAAAAATAATGGTGCAGAATAGAGCTAGTGGCAAAAGCGCCCATTTACAAACAATGGCTCCAAGGAGAAGTACCATGCTGCCTATGGTGAATAGCGATGGGAATGTATGTACCAGCTTTAACGACTTGGGGTGAAGCAGGTAAAGATTTATCCGTGCAATACCAGAGTTGTAAACCTGTCGGAAGAACTTTCTAAAATCGGTGCGGCGCTTATGGTAAACAAAGGCTTTTGGGAACAGCTTTGTGGAGTAACCCGCCTCAACCAGCCGTAGGCTAAAGTCAACATCCTCGCCAAAGCGCATGGCGGAGTAGCCACCCGTTGCCTCAAATGCGACTTTGCTTATGCCCATGTTAAAGCTCCGCGGATGAAACTTATCCATTTTCTCCTTGCCACCCCTTATTCCTCCTGTGGTAAAGAACGAGGTCATGGAGTAGTTTATGGACTTTTGCAAATTGGTAAACGATGGATGCGCTCTATCGGGGCCCCCAAAGGCATCAACAAACTGGCTTTGCAGCTCAGCCTCTACCTCGGTAAGGTAGCTATCGGGGATTATACAGTCGGAATCAAAGAATATAAAGTAGTTGCCATTTGCCCGCTCCGCCCCATAGTTGCGGGTTGTACCCGGCCCTGAGTTGGGTTTGGAGAAGTACTTAATATCCAGCTGCTGCGCGTACTTATCTACAATGTGCTTGCAGGGAGATGTGGAACCATCTTCAACAATTACCACTTCAAAATTGCTCCTAGTCTGCTTTGATAGGCTTTGTAGCAGCTCATCAACCTCGTCGGGGCGATTGTAAACAGGAATTATCAACGAAAAAAAGTAGTTCTCCATGTGCTGAGGCTTTTGTGCAAAGATGGGAATTTATGGCTGACTTTACACTCCCCTTGGCAATCTTATCAATCTAGAACTAACGCTTAACCGTGCTTAACCGCAAACTATCAACTTACAAGGTAAATGTTATTAATAATTTATTGACATTGATTGAGATAATGAGTAATTTTAGTAGATGTATGTAATGCAAAAAATCTACCTGAACATCAGTGTAATAGGAAGATTGGTAGCGAATTGCATTTTTTGTTGGTGTAATATTTAAAAGTTCATAATATGAGAAAACTTCTACTCACACTAGTAGCCCTACTAGTTTCAGTAACAGTAGGTTTTGGGCAAGATCATTTTGTACCGGTTTGGTCGGGGAATGGTTTAAACCAAATGAACATATACGTAACCAAAGCCACTATAAATGATGTGTTTATAGCTGTAGGCGATGAGATTGGTGTTTTTGATGGCGATTATTGCGTGGGGTATGCCATTCGCCCCATCTCCATAACAGGTTTTATAGAGGTTAGGGTATCAATGGACGACCCATTAACAACAGGCGTTATTGATGGTTACACTCCTGGGAACCCTATCACTTTTAAAATATGGGATCAGAGTGCAGGAGTGGAGCTTATGCCGCAGGTAAACGTTACATCGGGCAGCGGAACCTTTGTTGAGGGGGGAACTGCAATGGTAGAGCTTACCTACGTGCAAAACCGTGCTCCTGTTGCCAATGCTGGTACCGATTTGGTTATTAACGAGGGGGCATCTTTCACCATTTCTGGTGCAGGGTCGTTCGATCCCGAGCAGCTAACATTATCATACTCTTGGACCACAGATATGACAATTGAAGCGGCGTTGCTATCGCAGCAAGTGTTCACAGCAATAGCTCCAGAGGTTGATGCAAATACTACGTACTATTTCCGCTTGGTTGTTAACGATGGTGTACTAAGCTCTGCGCCAGATACCGTTAGGGTGGTTGTAAAGAATGTAAACAAAGTGCCACAAATTACAGGGCAAGTTGCCACCCTATCAACCAACGAGGACGAGCCTCTTAGCATCTCCCTCTCGGCAGTAGATGTTGTTGATCCCGACCCAAGCCAAACCCTTACCCTGCGTGTGCTTGCAGGAAATGGCTATACAATTAACGGTAATACAATTGTTCCCGTTGCAAACTACTGCGGAATGCTTGCTGTTCCTGTTGTGGTTAGCGATGGTATTGCTAGCAGCAATGTTTTTGTACTTGAGGTTTCTGTGCTTCCTGTTAACGATATGCCACACTTTGTCTCTACCCCAGTACTATCGGCGTTGGAAGGCCGAACCTACTCCTATTACGTTAAAGCTTTTGATGAGGATTTGGGATGTACCGATAATCCTGTTCCCGATATGCTAACCATTACAGCCGACCTTCCTGCTTGGCTTACCATTGTTGAGGGGCAAAATAATGGTGAGGCAGTAATTGCAGGTGTGCCTACCGCAGCCAATGTGGGTGAGCATACCATAACAATTAGTGTAACCGATGGGGTTATAGATCAGCCCGTAACACAGTCATTTACACTAGTGGTTAGGAGTATTGGTGGTGCACCAGAGCTGTTAACAACGGCTTTGGGAACGGCAACAGTTAATACTGCCTATACCCAATTGTTAGAGTTTTACGACGTTGATTCCGACTCTGTTATCGTTCGCTTAAATAATCAGCCCAGCTGGATATCGCTTGAGGGAGCCGTAAATGGCGCCGCTCGTCTAAAATTTGTAGAGCAGGCTGCATCTGTTAATCTTATAGGTACTCCTCCTGCAACGGCTGTGGGTACTGTGGGGTTAAACGTGCTATTTACCGATAAAACAAACCTCCGCTCCAGAATATTCCCGCTTAGCGTATTTGCTGTTAACACTCCTCCTGTAGCCACAGAGGCAAACCTCACTACCAACGAGGATGAGCCCGTTCTTGTTGTGCTACGAGGTACCGATGCGCAAACTCCTTCGGGGTTAACCTATGCCATAACCGCCGAGCCAAAGCATGGTAGCCTTGAGCAAATTGCACCACGGTTGTTTATTTACCGTCCAACCAGCAATTTCTTTGGATTGGACTCACTAACCTTTACCGTTACTGAGCCAGGATCTAGTCCACTTTCAGCATCGGCTAAGGTTTACTTCACCATTCAGCCAGTAAACGATGAACCTACAATTACAGCACCCGAGCGTAGATTTGTAACCACTCAGGGCACTCCTGTTACAATTGAGGGCATAGAGATGTCCGATGCTATTGATGTTGACCTAGCATCAAATCTTGCGCTAAACGCAGTGCTTGGGCCTTTCCATGGTACGTTTAATGCTGAGACCAAGACCTATACGCCCAATGAGTTTTTCTCTGGTCGCGATGTGATTTTCCTTGTGGCTAATGAGACTCAGGATTTAGGGCTATCGTCGGATCCATTAATGATTAAGCTGGTTGTAACCCCAGTTAACCATACGCCTTGGGCAGGTGTTGCTCCGGTAATAACCTTTGAGGATACACCCGTTAGGTTTATGCCAGTGGCATACGACCGTGAGGATAGGGCTCTTGATTTAACCGTTATTCTTACTTCAGAACCCAAGAATGGCACGCTGCAAACAAGTGCGCTTAACTTTACTTATACTCCAAACCCTGAGTTTAGCGGCAAGGATAGCGTAATGTTTAGGCTTATGGACTCAAACGGAGAGCTTACCTCCGAGTACAAGGTAAACATCAATGTAGTATCGGTAAACGATAATCCAACAGCACAAAACTCAACCGTTAACGCCTTTGGTAGCAAAACGGTTCCTCTAGACTTTAGCACGCTGGTTAGCGATATCGATAACCCTGCATCGGAACTGTCCATTGAGTTTTTACTCCTTAACCAGACAGAGCAGGGTACAGGCTTGTTCGCAAGCTACATAACGCCGGGAATAGATAACCTTTCCTATACCTATAACGCACAGCATAATTTCCCTAACGATGTGGTGTTCTACAGGGTGTTCGATGGGCTTAACACTTCGTTCCCAGCCATGCTAAGCATATCGGGATTACCCGTAACGAAATCACTTGTATCAACCAAACTAGCTGCCGATACGCTAATTGCCCGCGGCGATTACTACGACATTAACTGGGGCGATACGCTGGACGTAGTATTTACCGTTCTCCTTTCCGATGCATCAAGCCCCGTGCCTCCTGTGCTGGAAATAACAAATCTTGTAGATTTGGAAGGCACCCTTGGTACTCCAGAGGTTGTAAGCTTTGCGCAGAACAACCCGCTGGTTGTGTTTAAGGCGCAGTACATTGCTCCAAACAAGCCTCAAACAAAGGCTAGAGGTAACGATACCGAGATGATGCTTGATAAGGTTGGCTTTAAATCGCGTAAGGGTACTAAGAAGGGCACCGATATTCTAAACCAGCTTAAGGCTACTGGCGACGAGTCTAATGTTGATACCATATATATAGGTGGATTTAACCGTAAGGCTCCCGTTACCATTGCGCCTATTAGCAACCAATCGGCAACGGAGAACCAGCCCGTTGATGCAACCATCTACTACAGCGATCCCGACACGCCTGCTGCGGGTATCGAGTGGAATATCAGCTCTGCTGTTTCTGGTGTTCAGGCGGTGTTTGCCACAGTGGCCGAAGGCGAGAAGAAGCTAACCGTTACGCCTCCTGCCAATTTCTTTGGCGACCTAATCCTTTCCGTAACTGCAACCGACGATACCCTTACCGTTAGCAAGGAGTTTAACATAAGCTTTGCTCAGGTAAACCAAGCGCCAGTTATTAACTCCGTTAATAGCATCTACTTTATGAAGAACACTGCACGTATGGTGCTTCTGGGTATTAACGACCGCGAAACAGCAGCCGACGATCTTGCGGTTACTGTTACCGCCTCGCCCGAAACCGCTATGCAGCAGTACATTTATAACGATGGCGATGTTACCATTATTCCTGCAGCCGAACAGGTAACCGATTTTGCTGTTACCGTTTCGGTTAGCGATGGCGAACATACCACAACCCATCAGTTTACCATGGTTTACAAGGCAACTAACAGCTTGCCAATGCTGGAAACCATTAATAGTGTTACTATTCTTGAGGATGCCACTACCCAGGTTACCTTTAGCCCATACGATGCCGATGCTGAGGATGAGCTAACCGTTACCGTTGAAACAAGCAATCAGGCTCTTGTAGGAGAATCCAATCTTAACCTTACCCCAGTAACTGGCGTAAGCGGCACATCGCGCGGGTTAACAATTACACCTGTTGCCAACCAGAACGGCCTTTGCGACATCACCGTTTTTGCCAACGATGGGTTCAAGAGCACCGCACAGCAGTTTACCCTTGAGGTGCTTCCTGTTAACGATGCTCCTGTGCTTGATGCTATTGACGCACAAACAATGGATAACAACCAGGAGCTTAACATAGCCCTTGGTGTAGCCGATATAGACTCCTACGTGTTTACCTTTAATGCCGAAAGCACCAATGCTAACCTTGCCTTTGAGGTTAACGATAACATGCTTACCGTTAGCGTGCTTAACAGCTACTATGGCGAAACATCGTTTACTGTAAGCGTTGCCGACGACTCATTGGCCACTGCAACCCAAACCGTGCAGCTAACCGTTAATAACGCCAGCACGGTGCCAACGGTAGGTGGCTTAAACCTTGATGTTTACCCAAATCCAACAAGCAGCGAGCTGTTTGTAAACCTTGGCGATAGGGTAGTGGGCACTGCAACCATATCCATGTACAGCGTAAACGGACAAAAGCTATGGAGCCGCACCCTAACCTCCAGCTCCGCCCAGCTGCAACGTTTCGATATTAAGGCAATGCCAGCGGGTATTTACGTGGTTGAACTGCTAAGTGGTGGTAAGGTTTACCGCTCAAAGGTTATGAAGAACTAGCACACACCAACCTATTATAGCACAGAAGAGGGCGCCATTGGTTGCCCTCTTTTTTTGTTCCATAAAAGCAGAAATCTTCATGTAGCGCTACCCTTGTTGTAGTTAACACACTCCTAATATAATAGGGTATATATTTTTGGGCGCACAATAGCTAGGTTTGCTTGTAAGTGTCAGATAAACAACTGTGTACTCACAAAGTAAAAAAGGTCGCTTGCCATTTCAAAAATTAGCTATAACTTAATCACCCTTTTACCCCAATTTTTTTTGGGGGTAATACCTTAGCAAATTCATAAGAACAAACAAACCCTAATTGTCTAACTAAATTTAAAGTTATGAGGCTTAAACATTTACTCTTTACATTCGCCCTCACAACGATTTTCCTGATTGCGGGGAAAGTCGGATGGGGGCAGGAATCCATTGCTACATGGACATTCCCTACGACTACAGGAAATGAGACTGCCAATATCTCAGCAGAATGCGGAGCTATGTTTGCAAGTTCTATGCTATATCTAGATGGGACTAATGGTTCTTCAGATTGGATTAGTACTTCTGGTTCTGTTGTATATTTCGGGGGAACAAATCCTCCCTCGGAATTATGTTCAGTAACAACAGCAACGGGTGCTTTATCATTGGTAAATATTGGTTCTGCTTTTAATGGAAGTAGCATTGTGTTTAAGATATCAATGACAGGGTACCAAGATTTATCCCTAACATACTCAACAAGGGGTACATCAACTGGATTTACTACTCATGAATGGTTGTATAGCACAGATGGTTCCTCTTTTACAACGGTATCAACTATAACAGGGAGAAATGTTACTTCATTTTCTTCACAGTCTGTAGACTTTTCATCTATTGCAGCGATTGAGAATCAATCTAATGTATATATTAAGTTAACGGTAAGTGGAGCTTCAGGAACAGGAAATAATAGGCTTGATAACATTAACTTTGTTGCATCTAGTTCTATTGCTGATGAAACAGCTCCCGTTTGGTCAGACACTTATCCAATGATTGATGGGATTACCAAAACCTCTGCTGTTCTTAAGGTAAGTACAGATGAGCCCGGTAAGGCATTCTACCAAGTTTTAGCCGATGGTGCTGCTGCTCCTGCGGTTGACGATTTAATTGCAGCGGGAACGGAGATTGCCATAGCTGCTGGTACTACTGAATACACCGCAAATCTTTCTGGTTTAACTCAAGCTACTGCATACGATGTTTACGTTGTTGCACAGGACGATGAAACAACACCAAACAAGCAGGCTGCTGTTACAAAAATTGATCTTTTAACTCTTGCTGCAAGTAATGCTGCAGAGATTACCGCATTCTCTTTTGCAGAGCAAACAGGCCCTGCTACTATTAATTCAGCCGCAGGAACCATTGATGTTCAGGTTACGGGTGGTGTAAGCAACCTTGTTGCAACATTTACTCTTTCTGATGCTGCTTCTGCTGCGGTTGGTGGTGTTCCTCAGGTATCAGCTACTACTGCCAACGACTTCTCATCGGATGTAACCTACACAGTAACTGCCGAGGATGGCGTAACCACAAAGGACTGGGTTGTTTCTGTTAGCGTTCCAAGTACCGATGCTACTATTACATCCACTGTTTATAGCGTTGACGGGGGAACATTTGCCATATCTAACGTTCCATTCAACACACCTGTTGATGCGTTTAAATCTCGATTAACTCCAGCTACTGCTGCTACATTCGAGGTTTACGAAAGTGATGGAACTACCCTTGCCACAACCTTGGCAACCGGACATAAGGTTATTGTAACCGCCGAGGCTGGAAATACACAAGCCTATACCATTGAGCTACTTGCTGCTCCTACTGGCGATTTATTTATCTCTGAGTATATTGAGGGGTCTAGCAGCAATAAAGCAGTTGAAATTTATAATGGAACGGGTGTTGCGTTAGACCTTGCTACTTATACAATGCGTAAGGGTACTAATGGTGCCGATTTCAGTACTACATTAACCCTATCTGGTATTCTTAATAGCGGAGAAGTTTATGTTATTGCTAATAATGGTGCTGTTGCTGCAATTAAGGATCAGGCAGATCTTATTGATACCGATGGCTTCATTGTTTTCTTTAATGGAGACGACGCTGTAGGTCTTTTCAATAATGGCTCCTTAATAGATGTAATTGGATATACAATTGGTGTAGATCCAGGTACAGCTTGGCCTGTTGCAGGAATTGCAAATGCAACAGCAGATCGTACTATTATTCGTAAAGCATCAATTACTGCGGGTAATGTTGACTGGGCGTTATCATCAGGAACCAACGAGACCGATAGTGAGTGGGAAGTTTATCCTAAGGATTATATTGGTGGCTTAGGTTCCCATAACCAACCCAAGCTAAGTGCCGAGGCTAACATTACTGCTTTTGATGTGCCCGGTCAGGTTGGCGATGAGGTAATTAATACCACAGCCTATACTGTAACCATTGGTGTTACTGCAGCAACTGTAAAAACAGCATTGGTTCCAACAATTGCTGTATCAGCAGGTGCTACTATAGATCCTGCTTCTGGTGTAGAGCAAGACTTCTCAGCAGGAAAATCGTATGTTGTAACTGCCGAGGGTGCTAACACTCAAAGCTGGAACGTAACTGTAAATAGTTACAGCAACGATGCAACCCTATCAGATCTTAAAGTAGCAGGTGCAACTGTTACAGGATTTGCTTCTGAAACAATAGAATATGGTGTAGAGGTACCTTTTGGTTCAACCGAGGTTCCTGCTGTTACCTATACTGTAAATCAAGATAATGCAACTGCAGTTGTTACTAATGCAGCTGGTATTCCTGGTTCAACAACTGTTGAGGTTACTTCCCAAGACCTAACAACTACCAAAACCTACACAATCAACTTTACCGAGGCTGCTGCTAAAACCGATGCAACCCTTAGCGCACTTACCGTTAATGGAGTTGATGTTTTGGCTTACGCAAACCTAGTAGTTGATCCTTCTACCGAGCCTGGTGCAACCATGTGGTTTAACAACTTTACCGATGCTATGGGTATTGTTGCCACCCAAAACGATGCCGATGCTACGGTAAGCATTAAGAAGAACGATGTTGAGGTTGTTGACCCTGCAAATGAGACACTAGCCGATAACGATGTAATTCTAATTACCGTTACCGCTCAGGATGTTGCAGTTATTAAGTACTACAAAATAACCCTACAGCAAAAGCCAATTATTACAGCAACTGCTGGTGAAAATGGTGAAATTGCTCCTGCTGGTGCTGTTGTTGTTGATTACGATGCTACACAAGCATTTACTGCTACTGCCGCTTCTGGTTATCACATTGCAGCGCTTAACGTTAACGGTACACCTGTTGCCGAAGCTGCAAACCAAACGGAGTACACCTATACCTTTAATAATGTTGTTGCTGATGCAACCATCGATGCAACCTTTGAGATAACCAAGTACACAGTAACCTTTACCGTTAAAGAGGGCACAACGCCACTTGAGGGTGCAACTGTTGCTTTGGCTGGCTATCCAAATCAAACAACCAATGCTAGTGGTGTTGCTACATTTACCGATGTTGTTCCTAACCTACTGGCCTACACTGTTACTCTTGATGGTTACAACACTGTAGAAGGAAACATTACGGTTGATGGCAATAAGAATGTTGATATTGCAATGGTATCATCTGCAGTTCCTACATACAGCGTAATCTTTACTGTAAAAGAGGGTGAAGTTGCTGTAGAGGCTGCTACCGTTGCGCTAACAGGTTATGGCGAGCAGCAAACCGATGCTTCGGGTGTTGCTACATTTACCGGCGTTCCTGCTTCGGCCGATGTTGCATACACTGTAAACAAAACTGGTTTTGTTGAGGCTACTGGTGCAGTTACTGTTGTTGACGCAGATGTTAACCAAGCGGTTGCTCTAACCCGTGTTAACTACACCATTGCTGCAAGCGCAGGTGAGAATGGAACCATTACCCCAACTGGCGATGTTTCTGTTGCTCACGGCAATAACCAAGCATTTGATGTTGAGGCTACTGCTGGTTACCATATTGCATCGCTTTTGGTAAATGGTACCGAGGTTGCCGAGGCTGCTGGTGTTGCTTCGTACACCTATACCTTTAGTAATGTAACTGCAGCGCAAACTATTGCTGCTACATTTGCTATTAACACCTATACTATTACTGTTACTGCTGGCGAGAATGGAACTACAACTCCAGCTGCTAACCAAATAGTAAACCACGGTGGCGAAGTGGTATTCACCATTACTGCCAACGAGGGTTACCATATTAAGGATGTGCTTGTTGATGGAGTATCGGTAGGTGCAGTAGCATCGTACACCTTTACCAATGTAACAGCAAATGCCTCTATCGAAACTCAGTTTGAGATTAACTCCTACACCGTAACTGCTTTTGCTGCTCCAACCGAGGGCGGTGTAATAACAGGTGCAGGTAGCTATACTCACGGACAAGAGGTTACTCTAACCGCTACACCTAACGAGGGCTATACTTTTGTTAGATGGCGTTCAGGTGCAACTACCCTAAGTACATCGGCAACCTATGTATTCAATGCAACTGCCGATGTTGAGGTTGCTGCTGTATTCACTCAGTTTACTGGCGATCTATTCTTTAGTGAGTTTATCGAAGGCTCAAGCAACAATAAGGGCTTTGAAATTTTCAATCCTAATGGCACTACTGTAGATTTAACTAAGTATAAAGTTAAGCTTTCCAACAACGGTGCAGGCTTTGGTATTCCTTCTGGTCAAACTGTTGAGGATACTCGTTACGTACTTCCTTTAACAGGAACATTGGCTGCAGGTGAAGTTTTAGTTGTGGCAAATGCTTCTGCTATTCAGGCAATTTTAGACAAAGCAGATGTAACTCTTGCATACAATTCAACTGCTAATGGCTGCGATGGCTGTAATGTTGTATCATTTAATGGTGATGATGCACTTGGTCTATTTAAAGATGACGTGTTAATTGATGTTGTGGGCGAAGGTGTTCACGATGATACAAATAATCCAATTGATGGTTGGGATGTTGCTGGTACTACTTTAGCAACTAAGGATTACACCCTTGTTCGTAAGTCTTCTGTTACAGAAGGTACTACAACATGGACCGAATCTGCTGGTACCGATGCCGATAATTCTCAGTGGATTGTGTATCCAAAGGATAACGTTGAGTATTTAGGTACTCACAACGTAGTTCTTCCAAGCAACGAGGCCGAGATATTTACCTATACCTTTGCCGAGCAGGTTGGTGCAGCTACTATTAGTTCCGCTACTGGTCTTATCGAGATTGAGGTAATCTCTTCTGCCGACTTAACAAGCCTTGTAGCATCGTTCACTACATCAGAGAATGCAACTGTAAAAGTTGCTGATGTGGCACAGGTAAGTGGAACAACTCCAAACGATTTCAGCGCTGATGTTGTTTACACAGTTACAGCTGAAGACGGAACCGTTAAACAGTGGACTGTACGTGTAACTAAGTCTGCCGCTCAAAGTTCAGAGAAGGCAATTCTTACCTATAGTATAAACGAGGTTGATGCTACTATCGATGCTAATGCTTATACTGTTGCAGTAACCTTACCTTACGATACAGATCTTACTGCTTTGGTGGCTACATTCACGGTATCTCCTGGTGCAAGCGCAAAAGTTGCCGAAGTTGCTCAGGTAAGCGGAACCACAGCAAATGACTTTACTGCAGCTGTTGTTTACGTTGTAACTGCTGAGGATGGTTCTACTCAAAACTGGACTGTAACCGTTTCTACCGAAGCTCCTCTTACTGGTAAGGATATTCTAACCTATACCATTGCCGAGGTTGACGCTACTGTAAACGCTACAGACCATAGTGTAACCGCAACCTTGCCTTACGGAACCGATGTAACAGCTCTAGTTGCTACATTTACTCTATCCGAAGAGGCTACTGCAAAAGTTGTCGACGTAGAACAGGTAAGCGGTACAACTGCAAATGACTTTACAAACCCTGTTGTTTACACTGTTACTGCACAGGATGGTACTACACAGGATTGGACTGTAACAATAGCATTAGGTGCTGCTAGCTCCGAAGCGTTTGTTACTTCAACCGTTTACACTGTTGACGATACCGAGGGTACAATTACTGCCGTTCCTTATGGTACAACTCTAGCTGCATTTAAAGCAAATATTACTCCTGCTAACTATGCAACCTTTGAGGTTTACCAAGCAGACGGAACTACCGTTGCAACAGGACTTGAAACTGGTTACAAACTTACAGTTACCGCTCAGGACGAAGTTGCTAATAAAACCTACACAATTACTGTTGCAGAGCCTTCATCAAGCGACCTATTCTTTAGTGAGTACATTGAGGGATCTTCAAACAATAAAGCAATTGAGATCTACAACCCAACTGGTGCTAGCGTTGATTTGAGCATCTATAGCGTTAAGCTTTCACCAAACGGTGACCCATGGGGTACTCCTCAAGCTCTAACCGGAACTCTTGCTAGTGGCGAGGTGTTTGTAATTACTAACGCTGGTGCTGGTGCCGAAATTAAGGCGCAGTCCGATTTAGAGAGTACTGTAACCTATTTCAATGGTAACGATGCTGTCGGACTATTCAAGAACGATGTTCTAATCGATGTTATTGGTGTACCTGAGTACAAACCAGCTACTGTAACTTCTTGGGCTGTTGCTGGTATTGATGGTGCAACTATCGATCACACTCTTGTTCGTAGAGGAAACGTTGTTGTTGGTACTACCGATTGGGCCGCTTCTGCAGGAACTAACGCTGATGATTCTCAGTGGATTGTAAATGCAAAGGATGACTTTACAACTCTTGGTACACACAGCACAGCATTAAGCGCCGAGGCTGAGATTACTGCATTTAGCTTTGCTGAGCAGGTTGCTGCTGCAACTATTGATGCTACAAGTGGTACCATTACCATTGAGGTGCTTTATGGAACAGATCTTACTGGCCTTGTTTCTACGTTTACTGTTTCTGCTGGTGCAAAAGCATATGTAAACGATGTATTACAAGTTTCAGGAACTACTGCAAATAACTTTACTAACGATGTAGTTTATAAAGTTGTTGCCGAAGATGGTACAATTAAGAACTGGACTGTAACTGTTACTATGCCTGCACAACCAAGTACTGCTGCCGAAATTGTAAGCTTTGTACTTGCTGAGCAAACTGGCGCTGCTACTATTAATTCTGCTGCAGGAACCATTGCTATTGAGGTTAACAGCTCTGCCAATTTAGCTGCATTAACTCCAACTATCCAAGTTTCTGCTGGTGCTAGCATTAGCCCTGCCTCAGGTGCTGTTCAAGATTTCACTAACCCTGTTACCTACACTGTTACTGCACAGGACAACAATACAACAAAACCTTGGACTGTAACCGTAACTAAGCCACAGGTTAACGTGGTTACCATTACTCAAATACAACAGCCTACAGGAGGTACTGGTGATTCTCCTTTTGCAAACCAAATTGTTGAAACAACAGGTATTGTTACAGCAATCCAAGCGGGTAAAGGATTCTTTATCCAAGATGGAGAGGGTGCATGGAGCGGTATTCTAGTTTACACCAACACTGCTACTGGCTTACCTGCTATTGGCGATGAGGTTAAGGTTAAAGGTTGGGTTAAGGAGTACTACAGCTATACCGAGATCACAACTAACGCTACTCCTGCTGTTACCGTAGAGACAACTGTACTAAGCTCTGGCAATACATTACCAGCAGCTACAGTACTAACTTCACAAGCAGTTCAAGCAGAGGAGTATGAGGGTGTTCTTGTTAAAGTGGAAAGCGCAGAGGTAATTAGCGGTCCTAGCACCTACAAAGAGTATATTGTAAACGATGGTTCAGGTGAATTAACCGTTGACGATAAGTTGTATGAGCCTACATTTACTGTTGGTACTCGTTATAGTATTACTGGTGTAATGGATTATAGCTTTGATGTATTTAAATTACTTCCTCGCGATGCTTCCGATATTGCTACTGGTATTGACGATGTTAAGTGGGGGGGTAACCTTGAGGTTTATCCTAACCCATTCACTAACACTATTAACTTTAGCAATGTTGAGGATGTTGAGCTTATTACCGTTACCAACCTAATAGGTCAAAGGGTAATGACAGTTAAGCCAGAGTCTAGCAACTCTATTAACACCGACAACCTAATTAAGGGCATTTACCTTGTATCGTTCCAAAACCGCGATGGTAAGGTAATTGTTAAGAAAATGATTAAGCAGTAAGTTTATTCATATGCATAGAAAAGGCGAAGCACTGCTTCGCCTTTTTTTATGTTTTATTAATCTTTTGGTATCACAGTATGTCTAACTACAGTAAATGCGTATGCTTAAGTCATGCAAAGCAGATGCAATCCCATAGTAGGGTTCTGTTTTTTTAGGTATTAGGATGATCTAAATCAATTAAATCCCAGTACCATTTTATCTTTTAAATTTTAACTTGCGGTAGTTTTTTTACTCACTATTTGTTGTTAGATTTATATCTGGTTGAACCATATAAGCGGCTATTTGTTATGAAAAAGAAGAGGGTACTTTTTTCAATTGTGGGGGTAATGTTGGCATCAGTATTGCTAACATCGTGTCATAATAGCATTCCATGTCCTGTTTATGCGGAGGGGAATCAAGAAATAGCAAACAATAGTTAATTATAATTTGACACTAAGCCATTTTTTCATAACTTGGTGCGGTGCTTTAAACAAGAAACCCAATGAAAGTTGCAAAGAAAATTTTAGTTGTTGCAGTTTTGATAGTAGCTGTTGCTGCAATCTTTAGTTCCTGCACAAAGAAAACCTGTCCGGCTTATAGCAAAGCCCCACAATCTACAGAGGTTAGGGGTTAAGGTTTTTTTAAATCTTTTTAAAGCTTTTTTTCATGTTTACCATGAGGAAAAGCTTTTTTATTTATCCATCCCGCCACCTTTTTGTACCGATTTTAACCCGTACCTTTTCCTAATCCAATCCAACTCACGGTAAAGGTTTGCAATGCCTGCATCGCTATCAAAAAGGTCTAGCTGTGGAATGCCATCAACCAGTCCTGCCACTTTTACTCCAATTAACCTCACCGGGGAGCCCTTTCGGTATAGCTGCTCAAAAAGGTTTATCACAACAGGAGTGATGTGATGATCTAATGAGGTGTAGGCTACTTGCTTTTGGAGTAAGTGGGTGTCGAAGTTGGAGTACCTAATCTTTATTGCTACTGTAGATGCCAATTTTTGCTTGGTTCTTAGCTCAAAGCAAAGCTTTTCGGTCATTCTGTTTAACGTGGTTTTTAGGTAGTCCACATCCGTTTTGTCCTCGTTAAAGGTACGTTCGGTGCTTATGCTTTTGGCTTCGTGGTAAGGGTGTACCTTACTATTATCAATGCCCCTTGCTTTCTGCCAAATAATGTATCCCGCTTTTCCCAAACTTTTTTCAAGTGTTTCAAGGGGTGTGTTGCTTATATCTCCAATTGTTTTTATGCCCATGGCATGTAGGCGTTGTTCCGTTTTATCGCCAACCATGGGGATTTTACCAATGGGCAACGGCGCTAAGAAGTTTGCTACTTCGTGTAATGGGACATGCTTCTCCCCATTAGGTTTGGCAAATCCAGTGGCAATTTTAGCAATGGTTTTGTTTACGCTAAGCCCAAAGGATATGGGTAGCCCAGTTTCTCTTGTTATGGTTTGTTTAAGCTTGCGCATAAGCTCAAGGCTGCTGTAATAGGTATCAACTCCGGTTAGGTCTATGTAGTGTTCGTCTATCGATACCTTTTCGCAAAGTGGAACGTTGCCCTCAATAATTGCCGTTACCTGTTTAGAGAAACGGCTGTACTGCTCCATTTTACCACTTACCACAACTGCTTGTGGGCACAATCGTAGTGCCGCTTTCATGGGCATTGCTGAGTGTATTCCAAATTTTCGCGCCTCGTAGCTGCAGCTGGCCACCACGCTGCGGTCCGATTGCCCACCAACAAGAACGGGCTTCCCAATAAGGTTGCTATCGAACAGCCTTTCAACCGACACAAAAAAGGTGTCCAAGTCCATATGTGCAATGCTCCGTTCCTTATCCGACATATGTGGTATTATGGGTTGATTTATAGCGAAATAAATAATAAATTGTATTGCAAATATAACTCTAGATTAAAAAATAATCAATAACATGACAATAAAATAAACCAATGTTTTATATTTGCACTATGCTATTGTGGTTCTTGATAGGAGGAAAGGTGTTGTTTATGCTTTTTGAGCATAAACGTTTTATGTTTAACCCTTTTGTTTTAAATGGTGAACAACAACGGTTTGTGGCTGTTTCTAATTTGTGTTGCTACAAAACCATTCGGCGTTTACGTGCATTTAGTGTAATGCTCTAGTTCATTATTTTTAACTTTACCATTAAAACCAGAAAGTTATGACTCACTTAAAACCAGGCGATATTGCTCCTGACTTTGTTGCAAAGGATCAGAATGGAGCGGAAATTAAGCTATCGGATTATACCGACAAGAAGCTAATTCTGTACTTTTACCCAAAGGATAATACCTCTGGCTGTACTGCCGAGGCTTGCAACCTTCGCGATGGGTATGAGGAGCTATCGCAACTAGGGATTGATGTTGTGGGTGTTAGCCCCGATAGTGAAACCTCGCACCAAAATTTCATTAAAAAATTTGGCCTACAATTTCCACTTGTGTCGGACGTTGACAAAAATGTTTCGCAACTTTACGGCGTGTGGGGCGAAAAACAGATGTATGGTAAAACGTACATGGGAATAAACCGCACAACCTTTCTTATAGAGAAGGGGAAAATAGTGGAGGTTTTTACTAAAGTAAAAACCAACGATCATGTTAATCAGATACTCAGCTCGCTGAGCAAAAAATAAACATTGTAACCCGAATGGAAAAAGAAGAAAAAGTAAAGGATCGTAAAGAGATTAGCGCCGATAAGCTGAAGGCTTTACAGTTAACCCTTGATAAAATTGAGAAGGATTTTGGAAAGGGCTCTATAATGAAGATGGGCGATAAGGCTGTAGCCGATGTGCCTGCTATCTCCTCGGGATCTATTCAGTTAGACCACGCCCTAGGCGTAGGTGGCTTCCCTAAGGGAAGGGTAGTGGAAATCTACGGGCCTGAATCGTCGGGTAAAACAACCCTCGCCATTCATGCCATTGCACAAGCTCAAAAGCAGGGTGGTATTGCCGCTATTATTGATGCAGAGCACGCTTTCGACAGAACCTATGCCGAAAAACTTGGTGTAGATGTTCAAACGCTGCTTATTTCACAACCCGATAATGGCGAGCAGGCGTTAGAGATTGCCGATCACCTTATTCGCTCGGGAGCTATTGATATTATTGTTATAGACTCGGTTGCTGCTCTTACTCCAAAAGCCGAGATTGAGGGCGAGATGGGCGATAATAAGCTGGGACTTCAGGCCCGATTAATGTCTCAAGCGTTGAGAAAGCTTACGGCCAATATCAGTAAAACCAATACCTGCTGTATCTTTATTAACCAGCTACGCGAAAAGATTGGGGTTATGTTTGGTAACCCTGAGACCACTACTGGAGGTAATGCCCTTAAGTTCTACGCATCGGTTAGGGTTGACATTCGCAAGATATCGCAGCTTAAGGATGGCGATGAGGCTAGCGGAAATCGTGTTCGCGTTAAGATTGTTAAAAACAAGCTTGCACCTCCTTTCCGTAAAGCAGAATTCGACATTGTGTTTGGTGAGGGTATCTCCAAAACAGGTGAGATTATTGACATGGGGGTTGATATGAACATTATCAAGAAGAGCGGTTCATGGTTTAGCTACGGCGAGACCCGTTTGGGACAAGGACGTGATGCTGTTCGTCAGCTGCTTATTGATAACGTTGAGCTTGCCGATGAGCTTGAGGCAAAAATCCGCGAGGCAATTGGGCAAAAGGCATAGCTGCTAAGCCAAATATTTTAAAAAGTGCCATGGTAATTCCTTTCAAAGGGTACCATGGCTTTTTTTGTATTGCCAGAGCGAAGAAATGTATATGTTTTTTTGCACCGTGTTTTGTTTTGATAGTTACATGTGACGAGTTACATGTTACGCTGGAAGAATGTTGTAAGTATTTAGGGTTTTGCTTAGACCATCTTAAATCTCAATTTTTTATCTTCCATATGCTACGCCACTGGGGCAAGGCAGAGGAGTTGTGTTTAGTTTTGTGTATAGAGTTTTGTTCTTTTTTGTCTCACATCTCACGTCTAAAATCTAGAACCTAATCTCAGCCCCCCCTCTTTCTCGTTTAACTATTAACGTCTCACTGTTATCCATCCTTCAAAGGTTTAATCCGCAATAGATGTTGTACATCACCAAAAGGGATAGGTGTTAATAGCATAACAATTTTATTTTTGCACATGTGAAACTATATACATTTGACCAAATGAAGAAAGTAATTAACAAAGCTCGAGGAGCATCATCAAAGGTGTTCAATAAAGTGCTCAATTACATTGAGAGGGTGGGCAATAAGCTTCCTCATCCTGCAACTTTATTTCTCATTTTGGCCGTTTTAGTTATGATTGCATCGTGGATTGCTACGGTGTTCGACTATTCTGCCGTTCACCCAGTTGACAATACCATAATAAAAGCAAAGAACCTGCTTAGTGGCGATGGTATTCGATGGATTTTCTCCAACCTTGAAAAGAACTTTGTGGAGTTTCCTCCACTAGGATTAGTTCTAGTTGTAATGATTGGTATTGGTGTTGCCGAGGGGTCTGGACTATTCACCGTTTTGGTTCGCCAGCTGGTTCTTGGCGCTCCTAAAAAGCTTATTACCGCGGCTATTATTACTGCGGGTATTTTTTCGCATCTAGCATCGGAGGTAGGCTATGTTATTCTGATACCTTTGGGAGCAATGATTTTTCATGCACTAGGTCGCCATCCAATGGCTGGTTTTGCTGCTGCTTTTTGTGGAGTAAGTGCTGGTTTTGGTTCCAACTTCCTGATTGGCTCTGTGGATCCAATTCTTGCGGGTCTATCAACCTCGGCCGCTCAAATTCTAGATCCTACTATGGTGCTTAACCCATTGGTGAACTACTTTTTTATGGTAGCTTCGGCTGTGATGATTATTATTGCAGGTACTTGGATTACCGAAAAGATTGTTGAACCCCGTTTGGGTGAGTACACGGGTGGAGTGCAAAAGCTTGAGGCTACACCGCTAACCCCAGAGGAGAAAAAAGGCTTGCGATACGCTGGATGGAGCGCACTGGCTCTTATTGCGGTTCTCTGCTTAATGGTTATTCCTACTAATGGTATTCTTAGGGATCCCGAAACGGGAAGCGTGCTGCACTCACCATTTATGGAGGGTATTATTTTTGTGCTACTGCTTCTTTTCCTAGTTCCAGGTTTGGTTTATGGAAAGATTAATGGCACCATAAAGAACGACAAGGATGTAATGAAGCACATGACCCATTCCATGAAGGGGCTTGCGGCATATATTGTGCTGGTGTTTTTTGCGGCTCAGTTTGTTTACTTCTTTAAGTACAGCAACATTGGGCTTATTGTAGCAATTAACGGGGCTAATGGCTTAAGTCAGATTGGACTTACAGGTATTCCATTAATGATTCTATTTGTGTTCCTTGCTGCATTCATTAATCTATTTATGGGGAGCGCTTCGGCAAAATGGGCAATTATGGCTCCTGTATTCATTCCAATGTTTATGCTACTTGGTTATCATCCAGCGCTTACACAGGCTGCGTTCCGTATTGGCGATTCGGTTACCAATGTAATTACGCCAATGATGAGCTACTTTGCACTTATTGTTACCTACGCAGAGAAATACGATGAAAAGTATGGTATAGGTACCATTATCTCGCTTATGATTCCCTACACCATTTTATTCCTGCTGTTATGGATTATTCTCCTAACTATTTGGATGCAGGTTGGTATTCCTGTTGGTTTTGATGGACCTTTGTTCTTGAACTAAAGATTTATTATAAATAAAAAGTCCCCTTGAATCTAAACTTCAGGGGGACTTTTTTATAAGCAATAGACCTATCTTATGAATATTAAGAGTATAACTTGAAATTAAGCCCAATTTTAGAGTGTGAGTACTGTCAAAAATCAGAGTGAATGTACTTTTAGGTTTATAGAACATCCCTAGGTATAAAGTCCAGAAGCATACTTTCATCTTTATCGCATAAATTTCCCTAGTATTTCAAAGTTCTCGTCAACAAATGGGCTCGATGGGTGGTTTCCACACCGACTACAAGCAGATGTGTACCAGCCATTCACCTGTTTACACTTTGGGCATGAGTGCCTTTCGGTCATTTCGGCATACCATTTTTCCCATCCAACTTCCTTTATGCGATTCAGCGATTTAAAGAGCTCAACCCTATGGGGTAGCTGCAATTTAAAGTTGGATAGCTGTGGGCATGGGTAGCTATCGCATTCGGAGCAAAATTCAATTCCTTTGGTTTCGGTACACGCTTTAAAAAAGCATGTTTTGCAATGTGCCGATAGCATGTTACTCCGGCAGCCATTGCAGCTAACCTGCTCAACGGGTATGTTTAATCGCTGGGCAATGCGATTAAGGTCGGCAGTGTTATTTTCCTTTGTGGCAATGTAAATTCCACAGGATTTACAAAACAACCCACAAATGGCTGCCGTTTCTATATTAGAGGCAACGGGTTCCATGCTAATTGGCAATTTGATGATGAATAACGATACGTGTGCTCTCCTTTATCATGTACCAAACAGGGCAAATGGATTCGGCTAGGCTAAGCGTTTTCTCAAACTCGCTAGGAGTTAAGCCCTGCGCTTTAACGCTTACATACAAATGAATCTCTTCAAAAGCGGTAGGATGAGTTTGGCGCCGAGTCCCATCAGATTTTATGGAGAACTCCTCAATCACCTTCCCCTGTCGCCTTAACAGTACAAGTAATGCTGTTCCTACGCACGACGATAGGCTCAGAAGCATCAGCTCCAACGAGGTGTAGCCAAGATTATCGCCAATGGGAGGGATGTAATCAATCGCAATTTTGCTGTTGCCATCAACATGTCCATTAAATAGTAGCCTATCGTTTGCTAGGATAAGTGAGGTCGTTACCTGCTTGCTTTTGTCAATCATAACCAGTTGTGTTTTTCCTTTCACAAAAGTAGTGGCTCTGTTTTTCAATCATAAGTGGCATTATTGCCATTGTTGTGTGTTGATATGGACATTTTGTTTTAATTTGAGAAAAAATTGGATTTATGAGAGTTGTATTCCTTGCATACCCAAAGTGCTCTTTGTGGAGCCTAATAGGTTCATACGAGATGCTTCAAAAAACCAATCGTATTGCACAGATTTATTCGGATAAGTTCAATGTAAAAGAGCCAATTTGTCCCATTACTGCATCAGGAACTCGTGAGACCAGGATTGAGGGCAGCTATGGGAATTTTATGGAGGTTGATACCTCTATTTTTGATATTGATGCCCCAGATTTACTTGTGATTCCAGGTTTTGATAGGGACATTCCTAGTGTGCTATCAAATACGGCTATGATTGAAAAGGTAAGGGAATTCTACGAAGCAGGATCGGCAATAGCATCATTTTGTACTGGGTCTTTTATACTGGCTGCAACAGGATTGCTTGATGGGAAGATGGCTACAACCCATTGGGTGTACTCAAGGGAGTTTGAGCGTATGTTCCCCAAAACAAAATTACTTGCAGATAGAATGCTTATTGACAATGATAGGCTATACATGAGCGGGGGAGCATCTAGCTTTCAGAATTTAATGATTTACTTAATTGAGAAGTATATTGATAAGGCTCTAGGTGTATTCATGTCCAAAATACTACTTATTGATACAGATAGGTATTTGCAAAGCCCATATACCATATTTTACGGACAAAAAACACATGGCGATAGCTCTGTTCTCCTCGCACAGGAGTTTATAGAGAGTCATGTTGCCGATTTTATTTCTATTGATGAGCTTGCGTGTATTGTAAACATGAGCAAGCGTAACTTCCTACGACGGTTTAAGCAGGCTACAGGCGATACTCCCTTTGTTTACATGCAACGGGCCAAGGTTGAAGCCGCAAAAAGTATGATGGAGGATTCCTCTGCTTTACTCACCGAAATAGCCGAGAAGATTGGGTATGACGATTTCTCTTCCTTTAGAAAAGCCTTTAAGAAGCACACCGGTCTAAGTCCTTTGTTCTATAGAAAAAAGTACGTTTTCAGGTAGTCTTACAATAAAAATAGCGGATTTACT
>DHVO01000249.1 GCA_002412705.1 Bacteroidales bacterium UBA5206
TATGAGTGTACGGGAATGCAGGTTACAAGGAACGGTGGCAGATCGAAACGGCTTTTAGGGCGCTGAAAACAAGCGGCTTTAATGTGGAAGATACCCACTTGACGGATATTGAAAGAATCGAAAAACTCTTCGCGCTGGTAATTGTTGCTTTTACCTGGGCGTATTTGGTTGGGTTATATTTGCACACCTACATTAAGCCAATTCCGATTAAAAAGCATGGAAAAATGGCTAAAAGTTTATTCAAATATAGACTAGCCTACATCGCTTCGTCGTTGCTAAACGCTTTATTTCAGGACGATATAGGAATTTTTAGTTTTTTGTCATATGCTTAGCATATTTTTATATGTTTGATTTTAATTGTTCTTCGATTGCATCTAAGCGGTCGTTGGCCAAATGCACCATCATTGTAACACGCACAAACGGCAATGCTAATAAAAGCAAGGCAATAGATATGATCAGGTTAAACGTGTCGAAGTTTACAATATTCCACACGATTCCGACTAAACCTATTAAGGCTGCAATAATTCCGCCCGGAATACCAAGCGGGCATCTGAGTTTTTTCGTTTTTTCCATTGTTTTAAATTTTAATTGATTAATATGTATTGAGTTTATTGATTAATTGAATTAGGCACTTAACTAATAATCATCCTATAGGTATGAGGCTGCCCTTCTACCATTCTAATCAACAAGTTTTCAAATAGTCCTACGCTCATGAAGTTTCGATTAAACCGATAGGTATACTCATCTATATATGCCTGTAAGTGTTCTGCGTGATGGTGCATCCCCCTTAGCCAACCCTTAAACCCCATGATTGCCCTATGCATATCAGGAAAGTTCTCTCCCTTCTTTCCGGATTTGACCTGTGTGAGGTGTTTAAAGTGCTTTTTCAAAGGGGAATACCCCGACCACTCATCCGTTTTCACCTCGGCATTTTCGTCAATAACCTGCTTCATAAAACTACCCAGCTGCTGGGAACTAGCATTTTCAATCACCTTTCCGTATAATCTGCTCACTCCCTTACCTTTGCGCTCAATAGCAAACACAACCAGCTGTTTCTTCCCGTTCTTTCGGCCTACAACCCCCTCTTCCTGTCCTCCGACTGAAGTCTCATCCACCTCGACCTTCCCTTGCATCAACGATTTTCCGCTGCTTCGCATGGCGACCATAACCTTCTGCTTAAAAAGCCAGCACGTTTTCTGACCCAGACCGAGCTTTCTGCTTAATTCCGTGGAGCTGATGCCCTTCTTGTTGGTACTCACGTAGTAAACGATATAAAAGGCTTTTAGTAAAGGGAATTTAACTTTGTGAAAAAGTGTGCTGCTTGTGGGGGTGCAAATGTGGTTACACTTGGTGCACTGCCTGCTATGCTCTTTGGCGCCCTTACAGTACTTGGTGTTGCCGCATTTAGGGCAAGCATAGCCCTCTTCCCACTTTTTGTCGGCAAGGTAGGCCATGCAAGCGTTGTCATCTGGAAACCTTCGCTGAAACTCAAAAATCGTGAGGCTCTCAAACTTCTTCTCCATAGTAGTAATTTTTAGTCTCCCGAATGTACTAACTTTTCGGCTATTACTTACATGCCTAATTCAAAAATATTTTAACAGGAATTCTGTCGTTACTGATTTTTGAAAGCACAGCGTTTTCTCAAATGCCTACTAATCAGTATTTCTCAAAAGAGATTCCAGATAAAGCCAATAAAGAATTGGAGTTTTTGGCTTTTTACATAAATCAAGGGGTGGCCTCTAATTATTTCCCAAAAAATGATTTTTTGAAAGGTCAGGTTGTTGGACGATTGTTTGGTGGAAATACTGCATCTACAAGTAGCAGTCATACCAGTAAATATGCTGAGCAACGCATTACACCTTTCTTTATATATAAGCCCAATCTCTTTGATGGCAAGGCAATACTTAGGGCCTCTTTCGAAATTGATTGGACTTGGGGTGATGCAGCATACGGTGTTGGGGGCAACTTTGGTTCAGCCATTTCGGGCGATCAGGTGAATTTGCAAACTCAGAATCTCGAACTTGAACTATTACCCGCCAAGGGATGGCAGATAAACATTGGGCTGCAACGTATGTTCGATACACCGTATAACCCTTATCGAACTCTTTTTGACAAAATGACCACAACTGGATACAGGCTTTCATATTGGGGAACCGATGGGGTTGGTATTTCATTTCGCAAGGAGTGGGATTACTCAATGCTCAAGGCAGGGTATTATAAACTCTATGAGAATTATGTGCACCTAGTAGATGATGTTACGCTTATGGAGTTAACGGGCGAAAAAGACATCACCAAATCTTGGAAACTAGGACTTTCTGCATACTATCTTAAGGACAGAGCCTCTGGAGCCGGAGGAGTTTCTATTCTAGGACAAGGGCTTAATAGTTTGTTAACAACCCATAATGGGGTGTATCGTTTTAATTATGGAAGTAATGATTATAGAGCTGATATTGTGTGGTTGGGTACATACTTTGGCAGAAATACTGAACATTGGCATGATCCCTGGATGATTAATGGTTTTGTAAACGTCAATCTGGGCAAAACCGATACGCTTACAAATGCAGCTTTAGCCGATAGCGAGTGGCAAAAGGCAACTGATATTTTTGGTGTTGGGGCCAACCTCAGGGTATCGTATAGGTATGGTCAAACGCTTAACGACGTTATTACAACAGATATTCTTTACACCACTGGTGATGATAATGGAATAGATGATGGTAAGTATTCGGGGGTAATGACAGGAAATTACTGGGGAGCTCCAGCAAATATTTTTATAAGTTCTGGTGCATACATACTTATGCCACATGGCAACGTGGTTAACCGCTACACACCTGCCATCATGGATATATCCAATATGGGATATGGTTTAACAGCTGTAACGCTTAACCTCTCAAAGGGAATTATTCCTCACAAGCTAAATGCAAAAGTTGGAGGTGCAATGGCTATTAGCAATGTGCAACCTGTTGGTGGTGGTTTTTATATGGGTACCGAGGTAAATGGAAATTTGGCGTATAATATTGGCCCCTTCATGAGTCTAGAACTTCATGGCGCTTACCTTATGTTAGGCGATTTTTACGATAGCAAACAAAGTTCATACGGAAGTTCTGTCAATGGCGATTCCGATACCCGTCCGGCGAATCCATGGACTGCCTTTTTGGTGTTTAAGTGGCTTATGTTTTAAGGTTTAATATCAATAAAATTAAGAGAAGATGAAAAAAATAGTTTTTTTAAGTTTGATAGTTGGCCTAATCATCATGAGTAGCTGTAGCA
>DHVO01000213.1 GCA_002412705.1 Bacteroidales bacterium UBA5206
GAAGATGGAGCAGAGGAGGTTAGTGAAGAGTTTAAAGTTTCTGATATTGTTGTAATCCTTACAAACCCTGGTTTTCTTGCAATTGCTGGTCTTTGCGTGCTTTTCTACTCAGCAATATTCCCTTTCCAGAAGTTTGCTACCGACATGCTTGCGTCAAAACTTGATGTTGACATTAAAACGGCATCACAGTATGTTTCATATTTCCCAATTGGAGCAATGATTCTTACTCCTCCTATTGGCTTTTTCCTTGATAAGAAGGGAAAAGGCGCAAGCCTAATGATGTATGGTGCTATTCTTTTAACTGTATCGCACCTTATTTTTGCACTAGTTCCTGCAGAGTCGTTCACTGCACCTGTAGCTCTAGCAACTATTGTTATTCTAGGAGTTGCATTCTCATTGGTACCCGCTTCTATGTGGCCATCTCTTCCAAAGGTTGTTGAGGATAGGTACTTAGGTTCTGCATATGGTTTAACATTCTGGATTCAGAATATGGGATTACTTGGAGTTCCAATCCTTATTGGATGGGCACTTTCTGCTTCAAACCCTGGTGTTTCAGAGCAAATTGCAGCAGGAGTTGAGGGCGTTAAGTACAACTACATGATTCCTGAACTTATTTTTGCTGGTTTTGGTTTGTTGGCATTCCTATTGAGCTTCTACTTGAAGTATATCGACAGGAAGAAGGGCTACGGACTAGAACTTCCTAATAAGAATTAGTAAGTTAATTTGTTATTATAGGGGCTACTCTTAACTGGGTAGCCCTTTTTTATTTTAAAAAGATTACTAATTTCATGTAAGAATTAACTAATCGTAATATAACATGATTAAAAAGATTGCCTGCTTACTTGTAGCAGTATTTGCACTGGCACCAGTGTTCTCGCAAACCTATTCGACCAAGTTCGGAAAAATATCCGACGAAGAGCTTTCAATGAGTGTTTATCCTGCTGACTCAACTGCTTCAGCTGTGGTTTTACATGATATTGGAAATAGTATTATTTTCTATAATACTATCGATAATAAGTTTCAATTAAGAATTAAAAGACAAACAAGAATTAAAATTTTAAATAAAGAGGGCTTTGATTGGGGAAACGTTGAGATTCCATTATATCAAGGTAGCGGCATGAAAGAGACAATTGCAGATATTAAAGCCTATACTTTTAACATGGTAAATGGAAAACAGGTGAAGGAAAAGGTTAATCGGAAAGATATCTATTACGAAACTGTATCTGAAAGTAAGCGGGTTTGCAAATTTGCAATGCCCAAAGTTATTGAGGGTTCTGTTTTTGAATATGAGTATGAGATAGTCTCAGACTATACCTATAACCTTCAGCCTTGGTCATTCCAGTTTTTTATACCTGTTGTATATACTGAATACAATGTGTTTTACCCTGAGTATTTTACCTATAACCCACATTTGTCGGGTTATGAGAATATTCATGTAAAGAACAGTTCCAGTATGCAAAAGATTGTATTTACTGGTTTTTATAGAGGGGGCAATGGCCCAAGTCAAGCATATAGCGAAACATTATCCTATTTACAGACAGAAAAGACTTTTACTGCATCTAATGTTCCTGCTCTTAAATCGGAAGTATATGTGGATAATATTAGCAACTATATTTCACGAGTAAGTTTTGAACTAGCACAAACAAAATTTCCAAATGAGGTGGCTAAACAGCACACTTCAACATGGGCTAAAATTGTAGAAGATTTTCTTGATCATTCTGATTTTGGGGGGCAGTTAAATGGAGGTAACTATTTAGAAGATGACCTCAATGCCCATTTGGCTTCTGTTGAGAACTCTAATGAAAAGCTAGTTGCTACATATAATTTTATCAAGGACAGAGTTAAATGGAATGGTAAATACCGGGTTTTTACGGATAATGGGGTTCGTGCTGCTTATAAGGAGAATATTGGAAACTCCGCAGAGGTAAATTTGAACCTGATTATTGCTTTGAGTCGTGCAGGGTTTGAGGTTAAACCAGTTATTTTAAGCACCCGAAGTAATGGGTTGATTTTTGATTGGAAAAAAACAAAAACCGATTTTAATCATGTGGTTGCATTAGTTACTATAGATGGAAAAGAACTGGTTCTTGATGCTACAACTTCCATGGGTGGCATTGGAACATTGCCCTTAGAGTGCTTAAATGGACAAGGCTTAATTGTTGACAAAAAGCGAAATGCGTGGAAAAATTTGCGACCTTCCAACTTGTCACGTAAAGTTAATCTGGTGGAACTTCGGATTGATAATGATGTGCTTAAAGGCATTGTTAAAACCAACTATACCGACTATTATGCTATGACATATAAGGATCTTAATCCTAATATAGATGCAGATAAACTTAAAGAGTCTGTAGAATCGCAGTTGGTTGCAGCAACTGTAGATAGTATAAGCATTAGTGTAACATCATCAATTGTTCCAGAAATTAAATTGGGATATAATTTCGAAACAACTGGTGCAGTTGCATCTTCTGGTAATATTATGTATTTATCGCCATTTGTTGGTGTAGGCATCAATTCAAATCCATTTAAACTACTTGAACGCAAATTTCCTGTTAATTTTGGTTTTCCATTTGAAGAGTCTTATGTGATTAGACTTACGTTACCCGAGGGATACCAAGTTGAGTCTATGCCTCAGAGTATAAGTATGTCTATTCCTGAAGGAAAGGGGCGGTTTGTTTTTTCTGCTTCTACATTGGGTAATACTATTGTTCTTGTTGGTAAGGTTCAGATTAATAGGGATTTATTTATTTCTGATGATTACCTTATTCTCAAGCAGTTCTTTGAGCAAATTGTATCAAAAAGTAACGAGAAGATAGTGCTAAAAAAGGTTTAGCTAGTTGCAAATTCTAAGTGTGGGCAAACTCATTGTCCTCCCACACTTTTATTATTTCTTGTATTATGATAAAGTATAAGTTAGTTGTAGTACTAGTTTTCCTTACTAAGGTTTTGTTGGCTCAATACCCAGTTAGCACAATTCCAGAGGAACTGACCAAAAAAACGGACTGTGTTGTTAGGAGGCATGATTATAAACTAGAGGTTAAAAGCGACAGGGAAGCTCAGATAACAATAAAAACAGCCGTTACAATACTTAATGAACAGGGTGTTAAGTTTGGCCACTTCTCGGAGAGTTTCGATTCTAATACCAAACTTTCCAAGGTTAAGGGGAGTATTTATAATGCGGCAGGGAAACTTGTTAGGAAAATATCGTCGGGAGATTTTAAGGACTATAATGTTGATGAGTATGGTACGCTTCTCGATGATTCTAAAACTAAATACTGCGAGGTGCTTTACCCATCGTATCCTTATACTGTAGAGTATGAGTACAGAGTAGATGTTTCTGGCTATATTGGTTTGCCTACCTTTTTCCCCGTTTTAGGTTATGGAGTAAGTGTAGAGGAGGCAAATTTTACATTAATCTACCCAACATCGCATCCAATCCGCTACAAGTCATTTGGAGTTGATCAACCTAAGCAAAACGCTATTGGTGTTGATGTTGAATCGCTTAGTTGGAGTGTGGTGGATTTTCCTTCTGTTGAACCAGAGTATTTTACTCCTGTGCGCTATGAGGTGTTACCCATGGTTCTTTTATCGCCAGGTCAGTTTTTTTACGATGGCTATAGCGGCGATTTTTCTTCGTGGAATACCTATGGTATGTGGGTTGCTTCATTGATTAAAGGGAGGGAAGACCTTTCTTCTGCTACAAAAGAGAAAGTTAAATTGTTGGTGGCTGGTGCAAGCACTGAAACCGAGAAGGTGAGGCGTATTTACAAATTCATGCAGGGTAATACTCGCTACGTGAGTATCCAGTTGGGCATTGGCGGTTTTCAGCCTTTCCCTGCATCTTTTGTTGAGAGCAAAGGGTTTGGCGACTGTAAGGCTTTGGTGAATTACACCAAAGCTCTTCTGAGAGAGGCTGGTATAAAATCGTATTACACAGAGATTGGAGTGCATGGAACTCGTATTTCCTACCCCGAATTTCCTAGTGCAAACCAAACTAACCATATTGTGCTTTGTGTTCCTATTGAGAATGATACCCTTTGGTTGGAGTGTACTAACCAGCGGAATCCTTTTGGGCTAGTGCCTGCTTCTATCCAGAATCAAAAAGCGTTGCTAATTGATGAAGAAAAAGGTGGTGTGCTGGTTAACACTGCACATATAGAGTCGGGAAATAGGCAGGAGAGAACCTTAACCCTTTCTTTACTAGAAAATGGAACTGTTGAAGGTTCTATTGAAACAAAAACTTATAATGGAGAAATTGAGAACTTGTTCCCTGAGCTATGGCAGGCAAGAAAAGATCAGGAGAACATTATTCTTAAAAAGTATAAGTCCTTAACACCAACTCTTGGTAAAATTGAGTACGATTTGAACGACAGTACCCAATTGTATGCCACAGAGTTTATAGGTTTTAGTGCAAAGAATTATGCTTCAATATCAGGCGATAGGCTGTTCTTTCCCGTAAATCCTATTGCCGTTCATACCTCGTTACCCCCTAAGCAGAAAAATAGGCGAGGTGACTTGGAGATTCGCTATGCATACTCTCATGTAGATACCACTCAAATTAAGTTGCCTGTAGGTTATCGGCTCGAGATGCTTCCAAAGCCAGCTCTAATTGAAAATCAGTTTGGTTCGTATAGCCTTAAGGTTGTTGTGGACAATGGTGTGCTAACCTGTGTTAGGGCATTTAGCATTAAGCTACTTAGGTTGCCACCTGCTGAGTATGATAATTTTGTAACGTTTTTAACAACAGTGAATAAAAGCGACAGGCAAACTGCTGTAATAGTTAAGGATAAGGAGGATGTATAGTTGCTCTGAAATGAGTTGATGCAAAAAGCGTATATAAAAAAACGGGTGTCCCCAAAAAGTGGACACCCGTTTTGTTATTTGCAATTATATAGTACTTATCTCACTATTGTTGCATTACGAGCAGGCCCAACAGAAACAATTCTAACAGGAACACCTGTTTCCTTTTCAATAAACTGAATGTACTCCATTAGTTCTTTTGGAAGTTCACTCTCAGTAGTCATGCCAGAGATGTTAGTTTTCCATCCCTTAAACTCTTTGTAAATAGGAGTTATTTCAACATCAATGTCAAAGGGCATTCTATCTGTAATATTGCCATTTATAGAGTATGCTGTTGCCACTTTAATTGTATCAAACGTGTCAAGAACATCGGCTTTGGTCATTATAAGTGCCGTAACTCCATTAAGCATTACAGCATACTTAAGGGCAACCAAATCCAGCCATCCACAGCGCCTTGGGCGACCTGTTGTGGCACCAAACTCATGGCCAATCTTGCGAAGCAACTCACCAGTTTCATTCTCCTGTTCGGTAGGGAAGGGTCCCGCACCAACGCGGGTGCAATAGGCTTTAAAAATACCTAGCACCTCACCTATGCTTGATGGAGCAATGCCTAATCCGGTGCATGCACCAGCACAAACCGTGTTAGAAGAGGTTACAAATGGGTAAGAGCCAAAGTCAATGTCAAGCAATGAGCCTTGAGCCCCTTCGGCTAGCATCTTTTTGCCCTCCCTTAGGTACTGGTTAACCTCGTGTTCCGACTCAATTATCTCGAAGCGTTTAAGTGTTTCAATGCCCTTAAACCAGGCTTCTTCGTGCTGCTCAATGTTGCTTTGGTAGTCGTATTGCCTAAGTATATCTTTATGCTTTTCCTTTAGCTGATTGTAGCGCTCCTTAAAGTCGGGGCGAAGTATATCGCCAACTCGCAAACCGTTACGGCCGGTCTTATCCATGTAGGTTGGGCCAATTCCCTTAAGCGTAGATCCAATTTTACCTTTTCCCTTTGCGGCTTCGGAGGCGGCATCGAGTTCTCTGTGCGAGGGTAGGATTAGATGCGCTTTTTGTGAGAGCTTTAGCGATTCGGTTGGGTTAACACCCATTTGTTCTAGGGATTCAATCTCCTTAGCAAAGGTGATTGGGTCTAGTACCACACCGTTACCAATAATGTTGATAATTTGGTTATGGAAAATGCCCGAAGGGATGGTGTGTAGTACATGTTTAATGTTGTTAAACTCTAAGGAGTGTCCAGCGTTGGGACCACCTTGAAATCGTGCTACAACATCGTACTTAGGGGCAAGTACGTCCACAACTTTTCCTTTGCCTTCGTCGCCCCATTGAAGACCTAACAGTACATCTGCTTTCATGGTTATTTCTCTTTTTCGATGCGGACTAGCATACATGAAAAACCCCAGTGCCGTCCGTACGCACTAGGATTCCAAAAAGCACCTAAAGGTACGAAAAAAGCTGGTGCAATTCCTAATATATATTTAAAGAATTATGGACGTTATTAGTGTGTTGTGTTGCTGCTAAGTAGTTGTTGTAACGTGAGTAATATGCTGTTTTGCGTTGGTTAAATGTGCTCTTTTTTTTGAGTATTTAACCTTATTGTTGATAAGTTATTAGAGCTCTAAGTAAAGGAAGGCAAAAGGGAATAAAAAAAGCGGAATTGAAAAATCCCGCTTCGTGATACTTTATAAGTAACTTATTCGTGCTGTTCTTGGGGCTCTTGTGGTGTGTTGCTATTTCTTTCTGATTCAGAAAGACATTCGTTACACGTTCCGTAAAAATATAGGGAGTGATGCGATATTCTAAAGTTCATGAATTTTGATGCTGTTGTTTTTATCTCCTGAATTCGCGGATCGCAAAACTCTATAACTTTACCGCAAGAGGTACAAATTAAATGGTCGTGCTGTTTACACTCGTATGCTTTTTCAAATTGCGCTATGTTTTTACCAAACTGGTGTTTTACCACTAGTCCACACTCAAGAAGTAGCTCTATGGTATTGTAAAGCGTTGCTCTACTTACTCTATAGTTCTTGTTCTTCATGTAGATGTAGAGCGTTTCAATATCGAAATGCTCTTCCCTGGTGTATATCTCATCGAGTATGGCAAAACGCTCTGGAGTTTTCCTATGTCCCTTACGCTCAAGGTACTCAATGAATATCTTTTTGACAGTATCTTTTGTGGTTACGCAATTCATGGTTATATAGACTAAATTAATACAGCTAAAAGTAGCAAAAAAAGTATAATTAACAACAATCCGTGAAAACGAATAATCATTATCGGGTTAACATGTGGTAGCTAAAAATGTTTACAGAGGAAGCCGATTTTGTTATTTTAAGAACAACCTAATCGTCGAATTTCTCAATACGATTTACGTTATCAATCCCTTTTATTTTCATTACGTTCATAATTAGATTGTTAAGGTCGCTAATATTATGAACGTAGAGGTCTATCCAGCTTTCAAAGATGCCGTCGTGGCTTTCGATGGAGAGCTTTCGGATGTTAACCTGAAGCTCATCGGAGATAACCTTAATAAGTTCGCTAAGAATACCAATCCGATCCATCCCCTTTACCTCTATGCGTGCAAGGAATGATAGTATTTTATGTGTAGTCCATTTGGCCGTAACAATTCTGTTGCCGTATTGGGACATAATCCTAATGGCTTCGGCGCAGGTTGCTTTATGGATTATCACGTTTTCCTCCTCTGTTAGGTAACCAATTACCTCATCGCCAGGAATTGGGTTGCAGCATTTGGCAACAAGGTACGATGCGCTTTGGGTGTCGGTTGACTCGGTTAAAAGGTAGGGCTTTTTAAAGTCGAACTTGGTTGGAGCATCGTCTTCGTCTTCAAGGTCTATGTGCTTTTTATCCTTTTTGCGGAGATTGGTTTTGCTAAACTGGAGTCCCCAATACCTAATCCACTTATTTGGGGTGTTCTTTTTAAGTATTTTCTTTAGGTCGGTTAGCACAATAATGCCTGAGCCCACTTTGCTGTATAGCTCATCCTTAGAGAGCACGTCGTAGGCTGGTAGTATCTTTTTAAATACACGTGACGATGGCTGAATTCCCAGTTCCACAAGTGCATTCTCTACGGCTTGCCTTCCTTTCTCTATTCTATTCTTAGTTTCGGCTTTTAGCGCCGATTTTATTGCCGATTTTGCTTTGGCTGTTACTACTTGTGCTAGCGCTTCAATAACAGGTTTTTGTGTTGCAGCTGTAATTACCTCTATTTGGTCGCCACTGTTTAGCTTATAGCTAAGTGGTACCAGCTTGTGGTTAACCTTTGCCCCAATGGCCTTATTGCCAATTTCTGAGTGAATTTCGTAGGCAAAGTCGAGGGCCGTTGCTCCCTTGGGGAGCGTTTTTGTTTCACCCTTTGGGGTAAACACAACTATTTCCGATGAGAAAAGGTTCAGCTTAAACTCGTCGAGGAACTCCAGCGCATTGCTTTCTGGGCTTTCTAGCATTTCCCTCACGCGTTTTATCCATTTGTCCAGTTCGTTCTCTTGGGTTGTGGTGTCGGAATCTTTGTACTTCCAGTGTGCCGCAAAACCGCGTTCGGCAATTTCATCCATACGGCGGGAGCGAATTTGTACCTCAACCCATTGCCCGTTGGGCCCCATAACGGTGGCATGGAGCGCTTCGTAACCATTGGCTTTGGGTGTGCTAACCCAATCGCGAATGCGGTCGGGCTTTGGCTTGTATATGTCGGTAATTAGCGAGTATATATGCCAACACTGGGTTTTCTCAGGGATGTGAGGGTAGGGGTTAAACACAATCCGAATGGCGAGAAGATCGTATATATCCTCAAAGGCCACGTTTTTGGTTTGAATCTTTTTCCAAATGGAGTAGATTGATTTTGGCCTTCCGTTAATTTCAAAATCAATGTTGTTCTCTTCTAGTTTTTGTATAATGGGGAGGGAGAACCTATTGATAAGCTGCATTCGCCTTTTCTCGGAGTCGGTTATCTTCTCCTTTATCTCCTCGTATATTTTGGGGTATCGGTACTTTAGGCTAAGGTCTTCCAGCTCGCTTTTGATGTTGTACAAACCTAGGCGATGGGCAAGGGGAGCGTATAGGTATATGGTTTCTCCTGCAATTTTGAGCTGTTTGTGGGGCGCGAGTGAATCTAGGGTGCGCATATTGTGAAGCCTATCAGCAAGCTTTATAAGGATAACCCTAATATCGTCGGTAAGTGTTAGGAGCATCTTCCTAAAATTCTCGGCTTGTAACGATGAGTTGGCATCGAAAACTCCAGATATTTTGGTTAGCCCATCAACAATGGATGCTATTTTGGGACCAAAAAGGCGTTCGATATCCTCAACGGTGTAATCGGTATCCTCCACAACATCGTGCATAAGGGCACTCGCAATGGCTTTTGCTCCAAGTCCAATCTCGCTGGCAACTATTTTAGCAACCTCAATGGGGTGTATTATGTATGGCTCACCCGACTTTCTTTTAACTCCCTTGTGCGCTTCGTTGGCAAGGTTAAAAGCTTTCATTACAAGCTTTAGATCCTCCTCCTTTTGGCATCGAGGGCAGTTTTGAAGTAGATCGTCTAGATGCTTCTGAATAAGATTCTTTTCCTCTTCGGCTTGGAGATTCATATGGTGAAAAATAGTTAGTTGTAACTCAATGTTTTGTGACCCGCTAGAAAATGCTGTGAGGCTATTTCCTTGGATAGATTACGGTTAGACTTCCCGTTTTTACAAGGTTTTGTGCATCTTGTGTCTGAAGCTCTAACCTATACACGTAGGCTCCTTCCGGGGCAAAAGTGCCGTTACTTAGCTTTCCGTTCCAACCCTCATTTCCCTGGTAAACTATTTGGCCCCAACGGTTGTATATGGTTAGCGTGTAGGTTGCGTTAAACGATACAATGGGTGCGAAAATGTTTCGTGGGTAAATGGTTCCGCTTCGTGTATCAGAAGGGTCAATGGCATTGGGCATTACAATGTCGGGTGTTACATCGACACAAATTTTACGGCTGCGGCTTTTGAACTCTGCAATATCAGCGCTGGCAGCAACAGTGCCCTCAACCTGATAGCAGAAAATGGTAGAGTAGCCTTGCCCTTCAAAAGGTTTCATATCATCAACCCAAGTTGTGTCGTTGGGGTTTATTCCGTTAAAAATAACTTCGGCAAGGGTTGCTCCATTCTGTGTTACCTCCCTTGTTATTTTCCAATTAACAGAGAGGTTGTGAGGGTTGTTGATGTTGCTCCATACCAATTTATTCTGGGAATTCTTATGAGATACCCTTAGTATTGTGGAGTTGCCTAGGTTTGATGTGGTTGTAACGGCGTTGCATCCGTTGTAAGCATCAAGTTTATAGTGAAAAGGACGGGTACGTGCTGCCCAAGCATTGGCCGTATCAAGGTAGTAATCTGTTGTTTTGCGGCTAAAGGTGTAAAGGTTTTTTGCACTAAATATGCTCTGTACAGAATCCTTTTGTTCCCATCGTACCAACTTATAGGTTGTAAGCTCCGAGTTTTGATCTATTATAAAATGGATATGATTCCCGTTTTCCTGAGCAATTACGGAGTCAACTCGCATGTACATGGGGCGCAAAGCGCGTTTAGTGTTTAGGGTAACCATATTAGATCTTGTTGCAAGCGTGGGATTTACCCGTTCCAGCTCAATGTAAAAGTAGTAGTCCCTAAATGGCTCTACGATATAGGTAAATGAGGTCAACGTTTTATTAAGCAGCGTGTCGAGCTTTTGGAAGTTCTGCCAATTGGTATCGTTGCCAACGTATATGTTGTAGTGTGAAATATCGATATTTCGCCACCCCACATACTTGTTCCACTCCAAAACGGCTTTGTTTTGGCAAGAATCGTAGCTAACAGTAAGGAAAATGGATGTGTGGGGCGATGTTTGCTCACTGGGATCGTTAGGTCCTGCCGAGGCCAGTGTGTACGAAACTGAACCAGTGTTGGCGTTAGAGGCAATATCAATATACGATAGTGTTGATGGGTCGTTAATGGTTGTCCACTCGTGGTAATCATTATTGCCCAAATTATCCACATATTGCTTGTAGATGATGTAACCTGTGGGATTTGGATGCTCAGGATCGAATGCGGGTGGAGCCCAAAACAGCTGAGGCTGACCCGTACCTGGGTTAATGGTTAGGTACGTGAATGTTGGCTTGAGCGGTTTCCCGTCCGGTTGGGCTTGAACCGCCACACTAATCAATACAATGCATATAAGATGTAGTATTACTTGTAGCCGTTTCATCTTAATTTTGGTTTTATGCCTCAGCGGGTATTTCAATTGGTTAAAAGTAGCATTTTTGCCTTAATTGTATGCTTGGTTACTGCTGTTTTGCAATACGAGTTTGGCTAAATATTGCTTACGCTACCTGCAACACATTCAATAAGGTCGTTAGGGTTTAAGTACTTGTTTGCCAATTCCATTAGTTCCTTACTGGTGATGTTATGAATTGTATGTAACATGTTATGTAGGAAGGAGTAATCTAGGTCATTGTACTCGTACAGGCTGGTTATGGTTTCGGCGGTGGCAAAGGGGCCATCAAAGGTTCTAAGCGCTTCGCCAAGTAGGTAGTTGCGAACTAAGCTTAGCTCCTCATTGGGTATTAGTTCGGTTCTTAACCTGTTTATCTCAAGGTATATTTGCTCAAGCGCAGGTAGCGTAAACTCCGATCCAACCTCTGCTCCTGCAACCCAGAAACCAGATTCGCGCAGCGGAGCCAGCCCGCTAGATACTCCGTAGGTATATCCTTTATCCTCTCTCAGGTTCTTCATTAGGCGAGAACCAAAGTATCCACCAAGAATGGTATTTAATACAGCCATTCCTGGGAAGTCGGGATGGGTGCGGGGAAACATGCGGCGTCCAACCCTTATGGCCGACTGCACTGCATCTGCTTTTTCAACCCACTGCTTTTGCTCAAATGTTTGGGGTAGGGAGGGGAGTGAAAAGTCGGTTTGGTGAGGTTTGCCCCATGTCTCTTGCCCAAATAGCTTTTCAATTAAAGCCACTTCGGCATCACTTATTTTACCTGCAAGAAATATGGTACATCCAGTTGAACTAATGTGCTTCTGCTGAAAATCGAGCAGGTCGGCTTGCTCAACCTTATCGTAGTCTTCGGGCTGGGCAAACTCGCCGTAGGGGTGATTCGCTCCGAATATGGTATCGAAAAACTTCTGGCGGACTAGGGTGCTTACCTTACCCAGTTCAACTTGTAGGGTTTGCTTACCCTTAACCCTGTATGTTTGAATCTCTTTTTCTGGGTAAGTGGGCGTTTTTAGCACCTTCTCTACCAGTTCTAGCGATTGGGGCAAGAATTTGTTAAGGGAGAACAGCGTAAGGCCTCCAAAATCTCTATCGGCAGTTTGCTCAACGTAGCTGCCGTAAAAATCGAACTGCTCAGCAATTTGCATCGACGATAACGTTGCAGTTCCCTCGGTAAGCATGGTTATAGCACCACGTGAGGTAAGCACCTTTTTTTGGAATCGGGTTCCAGCATTAAAAATAAACTCGGTTCGGCTAACCTCTTGTGTTCCGGCATTAATGGTGAGCAGCTTAATGCCGTTGGGTAGCATAATTTCTTGAGCCTCTTTTACCTCTATGTGCCCGTTGTGTGCTTGTATTGGGGGTGTTTTTCTATTAAGCATGGTAAATGTTTTTGCGTTAGTTCTTGGCTTTTATTAGCAGCGTTGAAGAGTTTTCGGGGCGGAATAGCTCATTGGCTACTTCCATTACGCGCTGTGCGCTAACGCTACGATACTTGACAACTTCTTGGTTAATATCTTCGGCTTGTGAAACTAGTTCGAAAAAGCAAAGGTTCATGGCTTTGTCCAACGGACTGGTTTCGCCAAAGGTAAAGTTGGACTCAAACTTATTTTTTACTTTCTCTAGTTCGTATTCCGATATTGGTTCCGATGTCAAAAGGCCTAGCTCTTCATCAATAGCGGCCTCTCCCTGTTCAAAGGTGGTGCCTTTAACCAATCGGCCTGTAATAACAAATAGCCCATCGTCTATGTCGCCAGTAATAAAGGCGTTTACATCGGAGAAAAGACCTAGCTCCTTAACAAGTCGTTGGAAAAGTCTCGCCGAGCGGCCGTTCGATAGTAAATCGGACATTAGATCGTATGTGTGAAAATCGGGATGGTTCCGGTTGCACATATGGAATGCCTTGTATATGGCGTCGTAAGGTACATCGCGCACAACTTCTAATCTGCGGGGCTCCGTTTGCGTTGGTTCCTTAGGTAGATTGCGGGCAATAACATCGCGCCTTTCTATTGGACCAAACCACTTGTTGCTTAGCTGGTAAATCTCCTCTTTTGATACTGGTCCCGCAACGCATAAAATAGCGTTGTTTGGGGCGTAGTGCTTAAAAAAGAACTCCTTTACATAGTCTAGGGTTGCATTTTTTATATGATCCACAGATTTGCCAATGGTTGGCCACTGGTAAGGGTGGTGCTTGTATGCAAGTGGTCTAAGCAGTAACCATACATCGCCGTAGGGTTGATTAAGGTATCGTTGGTTAAACTCTTCAACCACCACCTTCTTTTGTGTATCTAAGCTCTTTTTGGAGAAGGCAAGGCTAAGCATGCGATCGCTCTCCATCCAGAAAGCGGTTTCCAAGTTTGGTTTTGGAACGGTAATGTAGTAGTTGGTAATATCGTTGGAAGTAAAGGCATTGTTTTCGGCACCAACACGTTCCAGTGGTTCGTCAAACGATGGGATGTTAATAGAGCCTCCAAACATTAGATGCTCAAAAAGATGCGCAAAGCCAGTTTTGTCGGGTTCCTCGTCTCGTGAGCCCACGTTGTACAGCATGTTGAACGAAACAATAGGGGTGCTATTGTCGGTATGAACCAAAACCCTAAGGCCATTATCTAATGTAAACTTTTCTATTGCTATCATTCTGTAAGTTTTTTGCTAAAGCTAAAAAAGGCTGTTGCTTTGCAGCCTGTTGCGTGCTTCGGCGTATTCGGTAATAAGGTTGTGGAAAATGTCTGCAACTGTGGGGATATCGTTTATAAGTGCATTAACCTGTCCAATCTCAAGTTCCCCTTCGTTTATGTCTCCTTCAAATATACCCTTTTTTGCTCTACCTTTTCCTAACAGCAGCGTAAGTTCTTGTGTTGATGCCCCGTTATTTTCTGCTGCCGCTACCATTTGGTAGAATGCGTTGTTTAAGAGTCGGGCTGGCGCAAGTTTTTTTAGGCAAAGCATGGTGTCGCCTTCGCCCGAGTCAACCACACGCTGCTTAAATGCTACATGCGCCGACGACTCCTTTGAAACAGCAAAGCGACTCCCTATTTGCACTCCTTCGGCACCAAGTGCCATTACAGCTAGAATGGCATCGCCTGTTGCAATTCCTCCTGCTGCAATTAGCGGAATGGTTATGGCTCTTTTTACGCTGGGGGTGAGCACCAGAGTAGTTGTTTCCTCTCGGCCATTATGACCTCCTGCTTCAAAGCCCTCGGCAATAATGGCATCTACGCCTGCTGCTTGCGCCTTTAGGGCAAACTTGGCGCTAGATACTACGTGAGCAACGGTAATGCCGTGCTCTTTCAGAAAAGGAGTCCACTTACTGGGCGAACCTGCCGAGGTGAAAACAATGGGTACCTTTTCATCAACAATAATTTGCATTACCTTATCCATTTCGGGGTATAGCAACGGAACGTTGACCCCAAAAGGTTTATTGGTATGCTGCTTTACTCTTTGGATATGATGCCTTAGGTTATCGGGGTGCATGGAGCCAGCGCCAATAAGGCCAAGTCCACCAGCATTGCTTACCGCTGTAACCAGTTCCCAGCCACTGCACCAAACCATTCCACCCTGAATTATGGGGTATTGTATGTTGAAAAGAGAGCAAATTCTGTTTTTCATGTAAAAAAGTTGTTTGAGTCATCGCAGTTCAGTTGCTTTGCTGCTAAGCTAAAAGCGTTTGCAAAACTAGTAAAACAAATGTTATTGGTAATGGTTAAGTCCAATGTAGTGCTAGGTGGGAAATGCAAACTGTTTTGTTGTTGCCAACAGATGTGTTGTATTGCATAAAGTTTTTGCTGTAATATTATATCGCTTTGGTTACCTTTGTGTTTTTGTTAAAAAAAGTGATGAAAAAGGGAACGTTACATAGAACCTCGTTTAGGTTTTTCTACCCACTACTTGTTAAAATGAGGGGGTTGGGACAAAAAAGGCTAATACTTGTTCTTAGCTTAGTTGTGGGGATACTAAGTGGTTTAGCTGCAGTAGTTTTAAAGAACTTGGTTCATTTTATCCATACAGAACTTGTTTTGTTGTTGGATAAGGATTCGGAGAGTTACCTTTTCCTCGCACTTCCGGGTGTTGGTATTCTGTTTACACTGCTATTTGTTAGGTACGTAATTCGCGATAACCTTAGCCATGGTGTAACAAAGATTTTGTATGCCATGTCGCGGCATAAGAGTAGAATAAAGCCGCACAATACCTACTCGTCGATGGTAGCAAGTGCCATGACCATCGGATTTGGAGGATCGGTAGGAGCCGAGGCACCTATAGTATATACTGGTGCTGCCATTGGTTCCAACATTGGGCAAATGTTTAGGGTTAACTACAAAACCCTAACCTTACTGGTTGGGTGCGGTGCTGCTGGAGCAATTGCATCAATTTTTAAAGCGCCTATTGCTGGACTAGTTTTTACTCTTGAGATATTGATGCTCGATTTAACAATGGCATCCATTGTTCCATTGCTAATTTCGGCCGTTTCTGCAGCCACTGTTTCGTACTTCCTCTTGGGGCGTGGGGTTGTGTTCGACTACACCGTTATTCGTCCGTTTGCGCTCCACAACATACCATACTTTATTATTCTTGGAATCTTTTGTGGCTTGGTCTCGCTTTACTTCACACGTGTATTAATGAAGGTTGAGTCTAAGTTCTCGCAGGTAAAGAGCCCTTACAAGAAGTGGATTCTAGGAAGCGTTGTGCTTGGTTTGCTTGTGTTCCTTTTTCCCCCGCTTTACGGCGAGGGTTACGATACTTTGCAAGCACTGCTTGATGGACGGTGGTCGGCTATTTTTGATAACAGCCTTTTGTACTCATTCCAAAACGAGTACTGGCTCTTACTGTTATCGTTGGTTATGATTTTAGCCACAAAGGTACTGGCTACAGCAGCTACAACTGGTGCTGGTGGAATAGGGGGTACCTTTGCTCCAACACTGTTTATGGGAGGTGTAGCGGGTTTCTTTGTTGCAAGGCTCATTAATCAGTTTAGCTTTATTGATGTTTCCGAGAGTAACTTTGCTCTGGTTGGTATGGCTGGCATGATGGCGGGTGTAATGCACGCTCCGCTTACAGCCATTTTCCTAATTGCTGAGATTACTGGTGGCTATGCCCTTTTTATTCCGCTGATGATTGCTTCAACCATATCGTACATGACCATTATGTACTTTGAGCCTCACTCAATTTACACAAAGCGTTTGGCTGCAAAGGGCGATTTGCTTACCCACCATAAGGATAAGGCCGTTCTAACCCTTATGCGCATTGGCTCTGTTGTTGAAACAGATCTATCAACCATCAATCCTGATGATTCGCTTGGTAAACTGGTTAAAACTATCAGCAAATCAAAGCGCAACATATTCCCTGTGGTTGATAACGATGGGATGATGCTTGGCATTGTACTCCTTGATGATATCCGCGATATAATGTTCAATGCCGATATGTATGAGAATACCTATGTGCGGGAGCTAATGTCGTTGCCTCCAGACTTCATTTACTTGGATGAGCCCATGGATAGCGTGATGCGCAAGTTTGAGGATACCCGTGCGTGGAACCTACCCGTTGTGGATAAGGGGAGGTATGTTGGATTTGTATCCAAATCAAAGATTTTCAACGCTTATCGGGATGTACTTGTGCAGTTCTCCGATGAGTAGCGGCCTTCTCTAATAGTCTTCTTTTGTTATTTTAATAACACGAGTTTGTGTTCAATAAAATGTTTTTTGTCCGTTATAAAAGGTTTAATTTTACCGAAAATTATACACTTCATACATTGCAATTATGGTAAGAGATACTCAAATATTCGACTTAATTGAAAAGGAGCGTCAGCGCCAGATGCATGGCATTGAGCTAATCGCTTCGGAGAACTTTGTAAGCCCACAAGTACTTGAGGCTATGGGTTCTGTACTAACCAACAAGTATGCCGAGGGTTATCCTGGTGCACGTTACTATGGTGGTTGCGAAATTGTTGACCAAACCGAGCAGCTTGCAATTGACAGGCTAAAAGAGCTTTTTGGTGCTGAGTACGCAAACGTACAGCCACACTCAGGTGCTCAAGCTAACATGGCCGTATTTATGGCAGTTCTTAAACCTGGTGATACTTTCCTTGGTTTAGACCTTTCTCATGGTGGTCACCTAACCCACGGTTCTCCTGTAAATATGTCTGGTATCCTATACAATGCCGTTGCTTACGGAGTTAGCGAGGAAACCGGTCGTGTTGATTACGATATGATGGAGCAGCAAGCTCTAACCCATAAGCCAAAGCTTATTGTTGGTGGTGCTTCTGCATATAGCCGTGAGTGGGACTACAAGCGCATGCGCGAAATTGCCGACAAGGTTGGTGCTCTTCTTATGATTGATATGGCACACCCTGCAGGTCTTGTTGCTGCTGGCTTACTAGACAACCCAGTTAAATACGCTCACTTTGTAACTTCAACCACCCACAAAACCCTTCGTGGACCACGTGGTGGTATCATCTTAATGGGTAAAGATTTCGAGAATCCATGGGGACTAAAAACTCCTAAGGGCGAAACTAAGATGATGTCGCAAATCCTAAACGGAAGCGTATTCCCTGGTATTCAAGGTGGTCCACTAGAGCACGTAATTGCTTCTAAAGCAGTTGCTTTTGGTGAGGCGCTTACTCCTGGTTTTAAGGATTACCAAACTCAGGTTAAGAAGAATGCAGCGGTTCTAGCCGATGCGTTTATTAAAAAGGGTTACAAGGTAGTTAGCGGTGGTACCGATAACCACTCTATGCTTATCGACCTTCGTACTAAGTTCCCTGATATTACCGGAAAGAAGGTTGAGAACATTCTTGTTAAGGCCGATATCACCATTAACAAGAACATGGTTCCTTTCGATTCTCGCTCGCCATTCCAAACCTCAGGTTTCCGTGTAGGAACTCCTGCAATTACAACCCGTGGTCTTAAAGAGGAGCACATGCCAATTATTGTTGATCTAATTGACCGTGTTATCTCTAACATTGAGAACGAGGCCGAGATTGAAAAGGTTCGCGCTGAGGTTAACAAGCTTATGAAGGATTTCCCTCTATTTGCATGGTAGTATAACCTTTCCTTTCATGATAGATTTGAAAAGCATCCAGAGAAACATTTCTGGGTGCTTTTTCGCTTTTATGGGTGGCGTATTAAGGTATTGCGGCATAAAGGTTATATTTGCTTAGTTCCCCTCAATCTTATTACCATGAACGACTTGCTTGTGTATATACTAATGATTGCTGCTGGCACCGCTGCTGGTTTTATTAATACGCTTGCAGGAAGCGGTTCTTTATTAACCCTTCCGTTACTTATATTCTTGGGATTACCGGCCAATGTGGCCAATGGCACAAACCGAATAGGGATACTCTTGCAGAGTATTGTTGCTGTTGGCGGTTTTAAGCAGCAAAAGGTGTTTGAGTGGCGCGAAGGCCTTTGGCTAACCATTCCAGCAACTGTAGGTGCGCTTTTGGGTGCAATTATGGCAGTTAACATCAACGTGGTGCTGATGAATAGGATTATTGGCGCACTTCTGGTATTTATGTTCTTCATTATCCTTTTAAAGCCTGAAAAGTGGGTTAAGGAGCAAGCGGGTAGGGTGCACGCCAAGCCAAGCCTTATTCGTATTCTTGTTTTTACAGGTATTGGCTTTTACGGAGGCTTTATACAGGCTGGGGTTGGCTTTTTTCTTTTGGCAGGTTTGGTTCTAGGTGCTGGATTCGACTTGCTAAAGGCAAATGCAATTAAGGTGCTAATTGTGCTTGTGTTTACTGTTGTTGCCCTTGCTGTTTTTATTATTAATGGGCAAGTTAATTACACGCTTGGTCTTATTCTTGGTGCAGGCAATATGCTGGGTGCATGGATTGCCACAAGGGTTGCCGTAAAACAAGGGGCAGTATTTGTGCGTTGGGTGCTACTGGTTACAGTATTTGTATTTGCTGTAAAACTGTTGCTGTTTTAGGGGGATTAGAAGTTCCTTTGTTACATCAAATCGTTACATTACAAAAAACGCCCCCAAGTGGGAACGTTATATTGTTAAAAAGGATGCTTCCTTACTTCAACCTAAACACATAAGTTATTGTTCCTGTTTGGTATGCTGGTGCCGTAGTGCTAACATCAAATTTTGCTTTTAGGGCAGCATTTTCAGCTGCTTTTAGTAAATCAGAGTCAAGCGTGGTAGAGCCTTTAACACCAGGTACAGCCTTGGTTACATTACCTAGTTTATCAACAGTTACCTGAACAACAACGCTACCCGATTTTTGCTTTGGGTAATTGGGTAGCGGAAGATTTGATGCTTGCCTACCACCTAAACTAAAGCTTATGCCATCGCCAGTACCGCCACCAACAGGGCCACCCTCTCTGTTTTTAGAGTCAACGGAGCCATCGGGTTTACCTTGGTTGCCTGCTGTACCCGTTACCCCTTCGCCAGAGGTGGTTGTTCCATCGGTTTTTTTGCCAGGGAAAAGGGCTTTGGGATTACTCTCACGAGGTTTCTCCTCAACAACCTCTTGCTTTGGCTTCTCTTCGGCGGGTTTGGTAGTCTCCTTGGGCTTTTCTACTGGTTTCTCCTTTGGTTTTGGCTGCTCCTTCTTCTTTTGGGGAAGGGCTGCTGCCTCTTCAAAATCTTGGGTTAGCGGGGCATCATCGGCGGGTTGAGCCTCGGCGGGGGCTGCAGTAGCCGTTTGTGGTGCGGCTTCCTGTACCAAGGGCTCTTCCATACCCATTCCCTCATCGCTATTCCCAAAGTTGACTAGAATACCCATTTCGGCAGGTAAGGGGAGGGGAGTGGTAAATCCCAATAGCAACAAAAGTGCAAGAAGCACTGCGTGCACCAGTACCGATCCTATTATTCCTCTATTTTTTGCTGAAAGCATGGGTATTGCCTCTCTTATTTAAGTGGTTGTGTGGCAAGAATTAGCTTGTATTTATTGCTTTGAGCGATGTTCATAATGTTTACAACGTTCTCCATTGGAACAGACTTATCCACGTGCAAGGCAATTGTAGGTTCTTCTTGTCCGTTAAGCCTCGATTGTAAAATACCTTCAATATCCTCTAACGGAACCTGATTGGTTTCAATGTAGTAGTTTAGTTCCTTGGTTATAGAAACGGTAGTAATAGCCTTTGCCGATGTTTGGCTGTTGCTACGAGGTAGCAATAGCTTTAGTGCATTGGGGTGAATCAGCGTGGAGGTTACCATGAAGAATACCAGTAGTAGGAAAACGATATCGGTCATGGACGACATGCTGAAACTAGGATCAACCTTGGTACGTCTTTTTAGAGCCATTTTTTTGCGTTTTTTTGGCGCTATGCCACAGGTTCGTTCAAAAGATCCATGAATTCGGTGGTGTTTGCCTCAAGGGTAAACACTACCTTTTCAATTTTTGCTACTAGGTAGTTGTATCCAAAGTATGCAGCAATACCCACAATAAGACCAGCAACGGTTGTTACCATTGCGGTGTAAATACCGCTCGATAGCAATCCTACATCAATATTGTTTCCGGCCATAGACATATCGTAGAAAGCTCTAATCATACCAATAACTGTACCAAGGAATCCAATCATTGGTGCTCCACCGGCTATGGTTGCAAGGGTTGGTAGGCTCTCTTCTAGTTTTGATATTTCAAGGTTGCCCACGTTTTCAACGGCTTGGTTTACATCTGCCAATGGACGACCAATACGCTGAATCCCCTTTTCAATCATTCTTGATACAGGGCTTTCGTTTGAGCGACAAAGGGCAAGTGCTGCCTCTATTTTATCTTCATGAATGTACTCTTTGATTCGGTTCATGAAGTTTTCATCGGTGCGCGATGCTTTTTTTATGGCCCAGAACCGTTCAAAGAAAATGTAAACTGCAATAACCCAGAGTAGGAGTAACGGAATCATAATCCATCCACCCTTCATGGCTAGTTGCCAAAAGTTCATTTTAAGTTCGTCTGGTTGGTTTGCCAGAGCTTGAGCAGCTACATCGATCTGCTGTAGGATTAGAAGTGCGTTCATCTATTCTGATTGTTTAAGGCCGAAAATTAATAAAAAAACGTGAAAGCGTTGGGCTTATTGTTTGCTTTGGACTCCATTTTTTGGAGGTGTAAGGTAAACGGTTGAGGTTGTATCTTGTTCAACATAGTTGTTCTCCTGTTTGCGTTTGGGCTTAAAGTTCTCCTTGAATCGTTTTACTAGGTCTTCAAAGTTATTAAACTCCTCACGGAACATTATACCTGCTCCAGTTGTGTAGGGAGCCAACTCGCTAAACACCATATTGTCGTTGGAGCGGGCAAAGGCCTTTAGGCGTAGCTTGCCCGACTCAGTTATTTTTACATCAACGTTAAAGTCTCCTGCTATTGCGCTGTTGGAGTTGCGTGCGCCCATGTCAACGTTGCCGTTTATTGTAACCCTATCGTTTAGGAGCTGGGTTGATACGGCCAGTTCAAGCTCATCGGAGTTAACTTTTCCTTCCGATGCGGGGTCTCCTGGGCGGTAGTTCACTCCAATATCAAAGGCATCGCTCCACTGCGACAACCAGTTGCTAAGCTGGTTAGATAGCAGCTCGCTTGCCGTGTTGTATATGCCCTGACTAAAGCCGCTGTTGCCTCCGCTTGACTGGGTTTGAGGATCGGATGCGGCCACAAGCGATGGGTCGGCAATAAAGCTGTTAATAACCAGCAAAGAGAGGAACTGACGGCTCATCTTGTCGTCGGTGTTAAGGGCATTGGCCACCATGGCCTTGGTATCGCTATCGGCAGTGGGAACCTCTATGTTAAAGCCAATGCTGGGCTCCATAAGCTTACCGTTTAGCAGGATTTGGCAGTCAACGGGAACCCGGCGCTTGTACTTCTCTATGTTTTGCTGGTCTAGTGCTAGCTGCTCAAGCGATGTTTTAACCTTGTAAACGGCGGTTATGTCCATATTGGCATCGGTGGGTTCGCCCCCCCACGATATTTTGCTGCCCTGAGTAATGCTAAACTTCTTGTTGATTACTCCTTGTAGCGTGAAAAGGTAGTCTCCTTTTTCAATAACGTAATCGCCAAAAATTTTAAACTTATCTTCGGCTGGGTTTACCTCCATCTTCAGGTTTCCAGAACCGTTCGCTTTTATAATATCGCCCAGCTTTTTATCAATAATAATTTGCGCTTGAGCGGCAGGGGTTACCTCTAGGTCGAAGGTAAGCGCTAGATTGCTCTTTTCCTCCTCCTCAAAGGGAATGGCCTCTTCAATATATATGTCGTCGGGGTTACTGCTGGCAAAGGTTAGGAAGTTGCTCTCGGTAACGCTACCGCCTTCGGGCAACGGCAAGAAAAAGGAGGTGTTGTTCTCCGTTTTAACGCTAATTGCCATGTTTATGTTATTGGGCGGCCCTGTAATGCTTATTAACCCCGATGCGTAAACGGTGCCGTAGAAAAGGTCGTTATCCTTTTCTGTGGTATTCATGCACTGAAAGTTTTCGGGTCTTATGTTAAGGTTTAGGGTTATATCCTGAAAATATTTTGTTCTGATATTCCCGTTTACCATAGCGTTACGGTTGTACACATCCTTTACAACGAAATTATCGAGCAAAATATCGCTGTTGGCAATGGTAACCTTATCGTTAAAGGTGTAGTTGGTTTTTAGAAAATCAACGGTAATTGCCCCTCTGTTCAAGTAGACTACCCCGTTTATGTTGGGTCTTGTGGTTTGTCCTGTAATTGTTAGCTCACTGGTTAGTGTTCCTTTTAGGTTTGATGCGTTGCCCTGCAGCAATGGTTCCACGTATTTTAAGGAGAGATCTTGTATGCTTACGTCTAAGTCTAGGGTTTGCGTTTCGGTGTAGATATCTCCTTTGGCTACAAGGTTAACCGTGTCGTTGCGGAAGTTAGTGGCATTAAGCGACAGCTTCTTTTCCTGGTTAAACCATCGCGATTCAAAGTGGAAATCGCCAAATGGTAGGCTGTTTACATAGAGCGAGTTAACCTCAACATCGGCAAAGAATATTGGGCTTTGGTAGATGTTGGTTACGTTGGCAAACCCATTAATGTTCCCATCAAGGCTATAGCCCTGTTTTGCTAAGTAGAAGTTGATGTTTGATACATCCAGGTTATTTAGGTTTACCTTAAGCGTATCGGTTGGGCTGTTGGAAATGGTTCCATTAACCATTAGGTTCTGGTTCTTGTTGTTGATTGAGAAGTTGTTTATAACAATTTTTCCCGTATCAACCCTAACGCTGCTTGATGCAAGGTTCCAAGTGGTATCGTTTAGTGTAAACTGTGATGGGGCAAAGGATACCGTAGCTATGCTGGTTGAATCTTCGGGGCGTTTACTGAAATCGGTAAGGGCAATAATCTCCCCAAAATTCTTAACAGCGTGCTTGTTATCCCACGATAGGGCAACTTTTACCTTGTTGTTCTCGGCACTGCTAATTACAGCAATGTTCCTAATTTTGGTGCCACCAAGGTCAATTTCTGGGCAGGTAATACTTGCGTCAAAAATGGAGTCACGCGTAACACCATCTATGGTAATATCTTTAAATGTATTCTGGTCTATCTTGGCCTCAGGAATTTTTACCTTTAGGTTTAGCGTCTGCAAATCGGGGTTGTATATGCCAAATACACTTGTGTTTTCGGCAAATGAGAGGTTTGGGGCTAGCACGCTAAAAAGTTTTTGGGTCTTCTTTAGCCTAAACTTAATTATATAGTCGTTAAACTCTGGATTTTCCACCCCAGTACCTACCATAACGGGTTTTTGTCCTGTTTTGCTAAGTGCGGGTACGTAGAGAAACATTAGCTGCTCAAGGCTTGAAAAGATATTGGCATAGTTGTACTTTCCCCTAAGCTCTCCCTCGGCAAACTCGCTCTTAATTGCTATGCGCTTGCTGGCCTCGGTGTTCTCTGCATTAACTGTGATATCGGATATCTTAAACTCACCATTCTGGTTCCGGTAAAAGGAGTTAACAACCTTAATTTCCCCACGGCTATTGTCAAGCGTGCTTCCCATAAACTTGGCAGTGAGTAGGAACGATGCTTCCGATACGCTATCCACCTTGTTTAAGTTTAGCGCCACTAGGTTAAGCTTTGGTACAAAGGCTGAAAAGTCGTAAACTGGAATGGAGTCGGTAAAGTTAAGAGTACCCATAAAGTTGAGCTTGCAGTTTGGGTCGTCGAGGAATACAGTTCCGGTGTACGTTTTGTTGTTAATATCGCCCGATGCCTTTATATTGCTGTACTGATACCCATTGGCTTCCAGTTTTTTTATGAGGACGTCGGCAAAGGCGTTAACACTTGTTTTCATATCGGTTTTCCCCTTAACCGTTGCATTTAGGCTAGTTTTTCCTAAAAGGGGACTGTTGGTTAGTAGTCCAATATCTAGGTTTTGGGTAGATACATTTCCGTTTATATCAATAGCGTTTTTGCTATCGGGTTTTATGGCTACGTCCATGGATAGCTGACCAATGGCTGAGCTTATAGTACCGTAGGCAACAAAATTGTTAATATAGCCAGTAAAGTTGCCCTTGTAGGTAACCTTTTTAAGGGTTTTGAGCTGCTCTGGCACAACAATTAGCGGAGCGTTAGTCTCGGCATTGCGAATGAATGATAGGTCGCTAGTAAACGTTGAGAGCTCTTTAACATCAACAAAAAGCATTGTTTGCTCTATGTTTGGCAAGCCCGTTATGCTAAAGTTGGTTGCAAACCTAGTTATCTGCCCCGTTTCAATTAGCACATCGCGTCCTCTTAAGTCGGCTATGGTGCCCTTGAACTTTCCGCTTACGGTGGCCGAGACGTCATATTTTGCCAGTTCACTGGCAAAGTACGAGAGCGTTCGTGTTGTTAATTTCGACTTTGATATTACTGCGTTTAGCTTAACCCTTTCGGTAAACTGGCTTAGCTTGTCGTATCCGTCATAGGTCAAGTTTAAATTGGGCATTTGAACCTGGCTGTCATCGGTTGTAATTCTGAGCTTATTAAAGTGCATGTGGTGCTTGCTCAGGCTAAAATTGGCTCGTAAACGTTCAACTCGTAGTCCGCTTTTCTCGGTAAAGTTGATATCGTTTATGGTCATCATTATGGTATCGCCAGCAATATTGAGGTTTTTTACATCGAGGTTGAGCTGGTTTAGCTCCATATCCTGAAAGTTAACCCCAAATTCCTTTGGCTCGGCATCCATGTTGGAGAGCTTAAAGGTGGAACCAAGAATGCTAACATTCCTAAAATCGAGGGTGAAAGGTTTGTCCGATTTCTTTGTAGTATCTCCCTCAGGAATATTATCGAGCAGAGCGGTTAGATTCATTACGCCCGATGAGTCGGTAACAAAATTTATGTAGGCATCATCAATTACCACTGTGTGGAAGCGTAGCAAATTTTCCCCAATACCAAACTTGAGTACCGATGCCGATATGGACTTGGCTGCTATAAGGGTATCCTTGTGGTGATCCTTTATCAGAACATCCCTGAGCACGATGCTGCTAAATAGCTTGTAGTCAACTTTGCCGATTTGAATATCAGCATTTAGAGTGGTGGCTAGCGTTTTAGTTACCTTAGTAACCAGCCAGGTTTGGATATAGGCGTTCTGCACTCCTAACCAAAGAAGGGTTGGAATTAGTAGTAGGGCTATTAGTCCTCCAAAAAGTATTTTTGCTAATTTTTTGATACTTTTGTCGCCTTTTGAAATGGGTTGAACTTTTTATGCATAAACCATACCAATTGCATTAGGAACGAGGCATTACGTTTGGCTGTTTGCATCATGGTTCTTTATCGACCGAAAATAACAAAAAAATCAACCTTTTCTAAACCGTTAGGGTGTTATAATAAGCTAATTTGGCTAGATAAAACATTTGTGCTATGAGCGTAACAATATTAGGGATTGAGTCTTCGTGCGATGATACTTCTGCTTCAGTTATTCGGGATGGTTATTTGCTCTCGAATCTAATTAGTAATCAGGATGTGCACAAGGCTTATGGTGGTGTTGTTCCCGAGCTTGCCTCAAGGGCTCATCAGGCCAATATAATTCCTGTTGTTGACAAAGCACTTAAGGATGCTGGCATTACCAAGGACCAAGTGGATGCCGTAGCATTTACTCGGGGGCCTGGTTTATTGGGGTCTCTGCTTGTTGGTGCTTCTTTTGCCAAGGGGTTTGCTCTAGCTCGCAAAATACCGTTGGTTGAGGTTAACCACCTTTACGGGCATATTCTTGCGCATTTTATTAAAGTTGATGAGAATAGCAAGCATCCGTCGTTCCCTTTTTTATGTCTTTTGGTTTCTGGAGGGCACACTCAGTTGGTTGTTGTTAGGGACTATTTAGATATGGAAATTGTAGGGCAAACAATTGACGATGCTGCTGGCGAGGCTTTTGATAAATGTGCCAAGGTAATGGACTTGCCATACCCTGGCGGTCCTGTTATTGATAAACTTGCAGCACAGGGTAATCCTACGGCATTTACATTTGCCAAGCCCCGAATTGCTGGCTACGATTATAGCTTTAGCGGATTAAAGACTAGCTTCTTGTATTTTCTCCGCGATAGCTTGCCCACCGATCCTAACTTTATAGAAAACAATAAGGCCGATTTGTGCGCGTCGCTGCAGCATACCATTGTGGATATACTGCTAAGCAAGGTTCAAACTGTTGCTAAGGATTTAAAAATAAAGGAGGTGGCTATTGCTGGAGGAGTATCGGCAAATAGTGGTTTGCGAAGTGCGCTTACTGCTTTGGGGGAGAAAAAGGGGTGGAATGTGTACATTCCTGAGTTTAAGTTCACCACCGATAATGCTGCAATGATTGCCATTACAGGATACTACAAATACTTAAGGGGAGAGTTTGCCTCGCACGATTTGCCACCCTTGGCGAGAATGCCGTTTTAGACGTGAGACGTGAGACGTGAGACGTGAGACGAATGCTATCTAAACACTAGTCACTAAACACCCAATACCCTCCTACAGCGTAACCAGTAACCTGTAACTATAAAATAGATGTTAGACGAGAGACTTAAGACTAATTCCAGACTAAACACTAAACACAATACACTAATCGCCTAAAATTAGTGTAACCAGTAACCCGTCACTTGTAACAATGCAATAGAGACGCTAGATGCTAGAGGTGAGATGTTAGACGAACACCAACAACTAAGTATTCAAATACGGCGTATAGGGTATTTCTACCGAGAATTTTTTACCACCCTCAATGTTGTTGGTAACGCTTACCTGTCCACCCATTTGCATGGCTATTCCTTGTGCTATGTTTAACCCTAGGTCCATGCGCTGGTTCTCCTTGGGGAAGAAACCCGATGTAGCTTGATTCTCTATTAGGTTTTTAAGCTCTTCGTCAATGGGGCTTCCTGAGTCCTTAATCCAAACCTCAAGTGTGTCGTTTTCAAGTCTCGACGCCCCAATCTCAACCATTCCCTTTTCAACGGTTCTCAATGAGTAATTTAAAAGTCGCGTAATTATTAGTTCAAGATGCTGAGCATCGGTTATTATGTCGTCGGAAAGGCGGTTCCTATCAATGCTTATGGTAACCCTAACAAACGGTTTTTTTTGGGCGCTTAGCTCATACTCAATAAAGGTTCCAATCTTTTTAAAGAATTCCGATACGTTGAGTTTGGAGTAGGTAATAACAATTTGCTCCGATTCAATTTTAGCTATTTCAATTATGTCGTTAATAAGGGTAAGCAGCTGCTTGCTGTTGCGAATAATCAAGTCGAAAAAGGAATCCCTTTTCTCCTCGGGTATTTGCTTTGATTTAATTAGCTCAGCAAAACCCATAATCCCATTCATTGGAGTCCTTATTTCGTGCGAGATGTTGGCTAGGAAAACGGTTTTTAGCTTATCGGAATTTTCGGCTCGTTCCTTTGCTTTAAGCAAATCGAGGTTGATTTTGGTTATTTCCCTGTTCTGTTGCTCAAGCCGTTGTGTAAGTAGGGTAAGCTCCTCGGTTCTCTGGTTTACTAGGAGTGATAGTCGTCGGTTAAACAGCAGGAACACTACGGTAAGCGCTACAATAATGCCCACAAACAAGCTTATAATTTTTGGCGACACAATGGCTCCGGTTGCCGAGGGATCGTAAATAAAGTCGTCGATGCTTTTCACCTTTTCAATGATACCAAGATCGGCTAGAGTTTCAATTTGATGAATCCATCTACCCTTGTTGGTATGCCCAATCTCAATAAAATCTGGATTTATAAGTTCTTTGGTTTGTTCTGCCTCGTAGAGCAAATGGTCCAATGTTTTGGTTGACTTGTACTTTTGAATTATGATCTGGGAGATTTCCTCTGGATGCGCAAGTGCGTATTCCCATCCCTTTAAGCTGGCTTCCCTAAATAGCTTAACTCGCTCTGGGTTTCGCCTCAGCTCTTTTTTTGAGGTGAATAGGCAATCGGCATAAAAATCAATACCGTAGTGCTTGGGGTTTATTATTCTGTATGGTATTCCAAACTTATCGAAGAAATAGGGTTCGTTTGTTGTGTAGATGTTTACTGCATGTACTTTATCGCTAAGTAGCTGATTTAATGAGAAGGTGGCAGGAACAAGGGTGAACTGGTTTTCTTGGAGTCCTTCGGAGTGTAGCATAGCCCTAATCTCGGCTCCTGCGCCAAGCGACTCGGCTTCTATTATTTTTCCCACCAAATCTTGGGGTGTAAATATATTGGATTGTTCCTTTACCATTAGAACTGCAGGGGAGTGCTGAAAAATACAGGCTAGTACAACAATTGGGGCTCCTTCCATGTATCTTACGGCAAGTTCGGAGTTGCCAACGCCGTAATTTGCGGCTCCTTCTACAACCTCGTTAATATAGTCAACGCCAGAGTCAATCTCTTTTATTTCAACATCAAGTCCAGCATCTTTGTAATAGCCCTTTTCAAGCGCAGCGTAATACCCTGCAAACTGGAACTGGTGCTTCCATTTTAGTCTTAGTATAACTTTGTCTGGCGAGGCGGTTGCGCTTATTGTTGCCGTTACAAAAGCAAGAAATATAAGTTGCTTTGCTATTAGGCATAGAAACTTATTAAATGCTTTAAAACTAGAGTTTTGGTTAATAAAAGGCATTGTTGTGGGATTTGTATGTTGCAAAACCAATTTGCCATGAAAATAAACAAATTCCTCCATTTTTGTATTATATTGTAAGTTAAGTTTACTCCATCCCAACAGAGGATTCGCTAGAATGCGTTAGCAGGAGTAATAACGAAGCCAAAACCTACTGGGCCATCCAAAGGGTATTGTGAACAATAATGAAATT
>DHVO01000214.1 GCA_002412705.1 Bacteroidales bacterium UBA5206
ATTCGTTGGCAACTAAGGTGGTTAACGGTACTACTGCACAGCTAATTACTTGGTACGATAACGAGTCGGGCTACTCCAACCGCTTAGTCGATTTGGTTATTAGGCTCGATGAGCTGGGGTACTAGACGTTGGGGGCTAGTGTTTGGTGTTTAGTGTTTCGTTTTTGGTGTCTTGTGTTTTGTCGTTTCACGTTTCACCTTTCACGTTTAACGTTTCACTTCTAACTTTTCACGTGCCCTAATGTTAACGGATAAAGACATTAGATGTTAGTGTCTAGTGTCTAGTGTTTGGTGTTTGGTGTTTAGTGTCTCACGTTTCACTTCTAATTTTTCACCTTTCACGTCTCACGTCTCACGTTTCACTTTTCCCGTCTCATTACTATCTTTGCACAAAATAGCAATCAATGGTTCCATATCTACAGGTTGAAAACCTTACAAAGTCTTTTGGCGATTTAGTCCTTTTTGAGGATTTAAGCTTTACTGTTGGTAAAGAGCAGCGCGTTGGCCTTATCGCCCGTAATGGGACTGGGAAAACAACGCTTATGCGTATTATCTCAGGGCAAGATTCTCCCGACTCGGGCAGCATTATCTTTACCAAGGACCTTCGGTATGGATTCTTAGAGCAGGAGCCGCAGCTGGATGTTAATGCAACCGTTCTGCAGAATGTATTTGCATCAAACCCTAAAATTGCCGAAGCCATTGCCAAGTATGAGGCAGCGCTTACGGCAAGCGCCGAAACCGAGCTGCAAAAAGCGGTGGAGGAGATGGATAGGCTAGAGGCGTGGGACTACGAGGTTAAGGCTCAACAGGTGCTTAGCAAGCTTGGAATAACCGATTTTACGGCAAGGGTATCCACCCTGTCGGGCGGACAGCGTAAGCGCATTGCGTTGGCATCGGTGCTAATTAATGAGCCCGACATTCTGGTTCTTGATGAGCCAACTAACCACCTTGACCTGGAGATGGTGGAGTGGCTGGAGGAGTACCTAACCAAAGGGAAGTTCACCATTCTAATGGTTACCCACGATAGGTTTTTCCTTGATAGGGTTTGCACCGATATTATTGAGATAGACCAAAAGCAGCTCTACTGGTACAGGGGCAACTATGCATACTTTACAGAGAAGCGTCAGGATCGGCTCGATGCCAAGCAGTCGGAGGTGAACCGCGCCATTAACCTTTTGCGTACCGAAACCGAGTGGATGCGCCGCACTCCGCAGGCACGTACCACAAAATCCAAGTACCGTATAGAGGCCTTTTACGAGCTGCGGGAAAAGGCACAGCAACGTACTGATAAGCGTAGCGTGGGCATTCATGTTGGAGCTGCGCGTCTTGGGAAAAAGGTGCTAGAGGTTAAGCACCTAAAAAAAGCTTTTGGCGAGAAGAGGATACTAAACGACTTTACCTACACCTTTAACCGCTTTGAACGATTGGGCATTATAGGTCCCAATGGTGCGGGTAAATCCACATTTCTAAATCTGATAACGGGCAAGATACAGCCCGACTCAGGAGTTATTGAGGTTGGCGAAACCATTGTTTACGGCTATTACCGCCAGGAGGGCATGCAGATACGCGAGGATATGAAGGTTATTGATGTTGCCCGCGAGGTAGCCGAGGTTGTTACGCTGGGTAACGGCAGCACCATAACCGCATCGCAGTTCTTAACGCAGTTCCTTTTCCCTCCCGAAACTCAGCAATCCTACGTTTACAAGCTCTCGGGTGGCGAAAAGCGTAGGCTTTACCTGCTAACCATCCTAATGCGCAGCCCCAATTTCTTGATTCTAGACGAGCCAACCAACGACCTTGATATTCTAACCCTTAACGTTCTGGAGGATTACCTCCAAAGCTTTGATGGCGTTGTGCTTGTGGTATCGCACGACAGGTTCTTTATGGATAAGGTTGTTGATGGGCTGCTTGTTTTTGAGGGCGATGGCGAGATAAATGGTTTCCCTGGTTCCTACACCGAGTACCGCGAGTGGGCACGTGAGCAGGAGAGGGAAGAGGCCAAGCGAGTGGAGGCATCGGCACCAAAGGCCGATAAAAAGAAGCCAGAGCGCGTTAAGGAGCGCAAGCTAACCTTTAACGAGCGCAGGGAGCTGGATACACTTACTGCCGAAATTGATGCGCTGGAAACCGAGAAGGCAACCCTTGAGGAGGAGCTAAGCTCTGGTAACCTCTCCGTGACCGATATTACGGCCAAGTCGCAACGTATTGCACAAATAATGCAATTGTTGGAATCGAAAGGTGAGCGGTGGTTTGAGCTAAGTGAGCTGGAATAGGCTGTGGGGTAACCAGCTGCGTACGCTTCCTCGTTGCAAATTAAGGCACGCATTAATCATTTATGCTGATATTTTCCTTAAATAGTGAAAGTCAACAGAAATATTTCGTAAATTTCGTTACACGAAGCAGTTAGTTTTTTTAGGACGAGACATTTTGCTTGCAGATTGCCTCTTAATGTTAGAGAATGCTACTGGTGCTTTTATAGAGTGATTTGGCTTGGCCATTATCCGTATTACGACCATATAACTACAAACTGATGAAAAAGTTTTTAGTAACACTGGGATATACTGTGGGGGCGATAGTACTACTGTATATTATACTTGCGGCCATAAGGCTTTTTGAGCCTGAAAAGCAGCTCAACATCTATGTGCTCGACAAAACGGTTACCAATTTTGACCGACAGGAACACCGTTCATTTACATGGCTGCTCAACCGTTTTCGCTATGTAAACCCCGATGGAAAGCCCTACTCGTACAAAAAGGATTACTACGGTTTTTTTCCCGTAAACCTAGATGAGGAGGTTTTTGATTTTAAGAGTTTACGCATTAACGAGGTTGATGCCTTTGCTTCGTCGTACGATATTGCTTACTACACCGATTGCTACGGAGTTTACTCCTTTGAATGGTACAAGGGGAAATCTAAGCCCATTAGGTCGCAAAAGGTTTATGGAGGGCTTAACCAGAACGATTATCTGTTACTAAAGGGAATGCTTGATAGGGGCAAACTGGTAATTGCCGAGTATAACATGTTTAGCACACCTACAAACTCACTGGTACGAAACAAAACCGAGGAGCTGTTTGGTATTGGCTGGTCTGGTTGGACTGGAAAATACTTTGCCTCACTAAACCCAACATCAGATATGGGGCCACCAGACTGGATGCCTAACCTGTTCGAATCTCAGCACCTTGGTGCATGGCCAACCGATAAGGCTGGTGTTGTACTCATAAGCAACGATGGTTTAATTGAGGTACTTGTTGAAGGGCTCCATTTAAATACCGCAATGCCTAAGCTTATTGCAACTAACGATGCAATGCAGCAATATGGTGTGGCCAATAACATAGAGTATGCCAACTGGTTTGAGTTTATTGATGCCAATACCAATGAGGTTCCCGCAAGTTTTACACTTGATGTTACCGATGAGGGGAAAAGGGTACTAGATAAACTTAGCTTAAAAGCCACTATCCCCGCTGTAATAAAGGGTACACAGGCTAATTTCTATTACTTTGCAGCCGATTTTGCGCAGAATCCAGTGGTTATGCCAACCTCTCGTATTGCAGGTGGTTTAACCATAAACAGATTCCTTACAGGTTTTGGTAGCAGCTACGAGTCGATGTTCTACTATCGCTTCTACGCACCACTTATGAGTAGCATCCTAAACGAATACTACATCACCATACAATCTGCAAAGGAAGGGGAATAGGGGTTGGCATTTAGTGTATAGCGTATTGTCGTTTTACGTTTAACTTTTAACTGGTTCGTGTTTGGTCATTTTACTATTCACGTTTCACTTTTCACGTTTCACTTTTAAAACATGATCAACCCCTTAGATACCACCCAGCATTTCTACATTCATAATGGTAATGTAGTTCCAATCTCGCAGTTTGACCTGTCTCTTTTATCA
>DHVO01000041.1 GCA_002412705.1 Bacteroidales bacterium UBA5206
GGTTTTCCTGTCAATAAAATGTTAGAGTACTACACAGTAGATTTTTTAGCGGTAGCCAACTTAATGCTGGCTACCGCTTGGTGTTACGAAATGGTGAAGGTGTTAACCATTTCTTTTAGTGCTTGTGCTTGGCTTGCCATTTCCTCTGCGCTTGTTGCGAGTTCCTCGGATAGGGCTGCGTTTTGCTGGGTAAGGTCGTTGAGTTGCTGTATTGAAGCGTTTATTTGGTCGGCTCCATTCGATTGCTCTATGCTGCCTGCCGTAATCTCCTGAACTAGCTGCGATGTTCTCTCTATTTGAGGGATGATATTTCTTAGCACAACGCCAGCTTCTTCAGAATCTTTAACTCCCGACTTCGAAAGGCTATTTATTTCATCGGCTGCTATTTTACTTCTCTCGGCCAGTTTTCTAACTTCCGCGGCTACAACTGCAAAGCCTTTTCCGTGCTCACCTGCTCTGGCTGCCTCAACGGCTGCGTTAAGCGCTAGGATGTTAGTTTGGAATGCGATGTCGGTAATTATGCTAATTTTATCAGCAATTTGGCGCATAGACTTAATGGCAACCTCAGCGCTTTCAAAGCCGCGTTTAATACCTTTGGCTGCCTCAATACTTATAGACTCAGTTTGGCGGGCATTATCGGTGTTCTGGATAATAGATGATACCATCTGCTCCATTGATGAGCTAACCTCTTCTACCGACGAAGCTTGCTCTGCGCTTCCCTGCGAAAGCTGTTGTGAACCAGTGCTTAGCTGTGTGCTGGCAGATAGAATGCTATCGGATCCACTTAGAATATCGGTAATGATGCCCTTTAGGTTGTTTAGCATTTCCGATAACGAGGCAGCCAGCTCTCCAACCTCATCATTTGAGATGTTCTTGTCGATGCTTACTGTTAGGTTTCCTTTGGCCACCTCCTTTGCCTTTTGCGATAGGTCGCTAATTGGCTTAGTAAAGCGGCTAACAATAAGGATAAGCAGAAGAATGCCAATAACCATTAGCGTTATACCAACTCCAATGGATCTCCACATTTGAATGCGCGCTTCTCTTGTTACATAGGACAGGGGAACAGCCATTCTAATTTGCCATGGTAGGGGCGAGCGACCCACATATAAAGGGAGCTGAACTTCTAGGAGTTCGTTATGGGTTGTCTCTACTGTTTTACCTGCTTTAAGGTTGTTTATCTCTTCGTTATAGTTGTCGGTAAGAACTTCTTTAATGTTCTTTCCAACAAATTCGGGATTTGCAGAATTGGCTGCAAATACGCCTTCGTGCGATATTACCGCTAATGAGCCGTTACCCTCAAATATTTTTGCTTTTGATACCGCTTCCTGAAGGTAGTCTATGGCAATGTCAACACCTGTTACACCTATAAATGTTCCGTTGTTCATTATTGGAGCCATAAACGATACCATGTACACATCCTTACCCTGTATTGGGTACATTACAGGCTCTGTAACAAATTCGTTACGTAGCTTTTGTGGCATAAAGTACCATGGTGCATCCGTTTCGCTAGTGTAACCAATTAAAGGCTCTAGTACATATCCGCCTTCGCCATCTTTTGTTAAGTATGAGATAAATCGCCCTGTGGCATCGTGCCCTGTAGTATTCACAAACCTGCTGTCGAGCCCATCGTATGCGTTGGGTTCAAAACAAAGCGTAAAGCCTAGGAATGATGGGTTTTCTAATAGTATTCTACCAGCCATGCTTTGAAGCTGTTCTCTGCTGATGTTTTTGCTTAGTGAGCCCTTAATAACATCAGTCATGGTTCTGGCTGCGGCAATGGCCTCTTCCATTTCTTTCTCAAGTTGAGCGGTAAGCTCAAACCCAATACTCCTTGCGTTGATTATTGCGCTCTTTTCAGCATTCCGGAGTGATGTTATTGTAGAAAGGGCTATCAGTATTCCGGCAATTATAAAGATACCTCCCCCAACTAGTAGGGCGAGCTTTGTTCTTATTGACATATAATTCTTCATAGTTATTTGTATTTTACGGCATTAAAAGGTTAATCCAATAACAAAGAATACATCCTTGGCTGCAGGATTAACGGCAAAGGTTCCCTTTACGGGTAGTTCAAACGAATCGGTAATTTTAAGGTTCTTACTAGTTGAGAAGCCCACGTTTACAATCCCTGCCTCGGTGTGGTATAAGCCTTCGGCTGGAGTTCCTCCTAGGAAAAGGTTAACTTCTTGGCCCGCAACTTTTAGAGGGTAGGCAATCTCAAAGTAGGTGGAGTAGTTGTTGTCGCCATCTGCATTTTTGTCGTTGCCATAAAAGAACGTGGCGGCAGTAAGGGTGAAGGGGATTTTATCGGTACCTCCAAACATAATAGTACCCTCCAGTTGATGGCCTGTAGTTTCGTTTTTCCACTTAAAGTAGTCAACGGCTGTTAGGTCAGTTTCATCCTCGGCATAGTAATCAAAAACCATTAGGGTAAGTGGCCCTGTGTTGTAGGAAACAAATAGATCAACCTCAGCGTACTGTTCCGATAAGCTGTAGCTTCCCCATGCTCCTATGGAGAACCCACCTGCTGAAAAGGTTAGTGTTGGTTGAATGTTTGGACTTGGGCTATAAAGTAAGCCTCTCCATAAGTAACGGCTTACAATATCAACGCTAAAATCAAGAGAGTATTTCGACTCGCTGGTCGCAACTTCTTGTTCTGGTTTCTCCTGCGCCCAAGTGGTGTTTACACCAAGACAAAGAACCATTGCTAAAACTAGTAAAGTAGAGTGTTTTTTCATAGGGGTGTTTTTTAGTGACAATGCAAGATATGTTGTATAGCATTTCCTTGCATGGAAAGTAATGGTAATATAAATCACCATTGCCGTTTGTTTTGATAAATGGATGGGACAAAAGGCCGAGAAGCCTTTTTTAACGTGTAAAAGGGAATTCTGATTTTTAAATATTATTACTTAACTGTTTTAGCCCGTTTTTGTATTGAATGTGTTAGGAATTGTGCAAAAAAGAAAAAACCCCAGATTAATCTGAGGTTTTCTTTTTATGTGGATAATGGACTAAGCTAAATGGCTTTGTTTAGCACGTTTGGTTTACATTGCTTTTTAATGGTTTGGTATATTCCATCGGTGTCGAATCCGCACTCTTTGTAAAGCTGTTGCTGACTGCCATGATCTACAAAGCGGTCGGGGATACCTAGCCTAATCACCTTGGTGTTGTAGCCATTATCGTTAAGCCATTCAAGCACCGCACTACCAAATCCTCCGGGTAGGCACCCGTCTTCAACGGTTACTATGGTGTTGTACGATTTACCAATTTTGTGTAGCAGTTCATGGTCTAGGGGTTTAGCAAAGCGCATATCGAAATGAGCTACGCTAATACCTTCGGATTCTAGTTTATCGGCAGCTGCAGCAGCCATGTTGCCAATGTGCCCAATGGTAACAAGAGCAACGTCGGAGCCTTGTCTTATTTGCCGACCTTTGCCAATCTCTATAGTTTTGAATGGTTTTTGCCAATCAGTCATAACACCATTACCCCTAGGGTAGCGAATGGCAAATGGGCCAGTGCCCTCCTGTTGTGCTGTAAACATTAGGTTACGTAGCTCCTCTTCGTTCATTGGAGCCGATACAACCATGTTGGGGATGCTGCGCAGGTAGGCAATGTCGTATGCACCATGGTGCGTTGCCCCATCGTCGCCAACAAGTCCGCCTCTGTCTAAGCAAAGAACTACTTGTAGGTTTTGTAGCGCTACATCGTGTATAACCTGGTCGAAAGCCCGCTGCATGAACGATGAGTATATGTTGCAGAATGGTACCATGCCCTCAGCGGCTAATCCAGCCGAGAAGGTAACGGCGTGCTGTTCTGCAATCCCCACATCAAAAGTGCGGTTGGGCATTTTCTCCATCATGATGTTAAGAGAACAACCCGATGGCATTGCAGGTGTTATTCCCACAATCTTTTCGTTTTGTTCGGCAAGTTCAACCAGCGTGTGGCCAAAAACATCTTGGTATCTGGGTGGGGTAGGCTTATCCGTTTTTATTACAATGCGTTCACCTGTTGTCTTGTCGAAAAGTCCTGGTGCGTGCCAAATGGTTTGGTTCTCCTCGGCTGGGGTAAACCCTTTGCCTTTAACCGTTAGGCAGTGGAGCAGCTTGGGGCCAGGAATGTTTTTAAGGTCGTTAAGCACTTTGGTTAGGTAAACCACATCGTGGCCATCTACTGGACCAAAGTACCGGAATCCAAGCGATTCGAAAAGGTTGCTTTGCTTTAGAATGGCCGATTTAACAGCATTTTCTAACTTCTGAATAATTGTGCGGGTTCTTGGGCCAAGCTTATCTAGTCTCCCCATCAGGTTCCACACATCGGTTTTAAACTTATTATAGGTTTGTGATGTGGTAATATCCAGCAAGTACTCCTTAAGTGCACCAACATTAGGGTCAATGGCCATGTTGTTATCGTTTAGGATAACTAGCAAATCGGCCTTTTGTGTTCCCCCGTTGTTTAGCCCCTCAAAGGCCAGCCCGCCAGTCATTGAGCCGTCGCCAATTACTGCAACTACATGCCTTTTTTCGTCCTTTAGCTCATTGCCAATGGCCATGCCAAGCGCAGCAGAAATGGAGGTTGATGAGTGCCCCGTTCCAAAGGAGTCGTACTCGCTCTCGGCTCTTTTGGGGAACCCGCTTATGCCACCATACTTACGATTGGTGTGGAAAACATCCCTGCGGCCTGTTAGTATCTTATGCCCATAGGCCTGATGCCCCACATCCCATATAATTCTATCGGACGGAGTGTTGAATACGTAGTGCAAAGCAACGGTTAGCTCCACAACACCAAGACTTGCACCAAAATGCCCAGGGTTGGTTGATACTATATCAATAATAAACTGGCGAAGCTCGGTACTGAGTTCCACTAGTTGGTCTGGTTCTAACTGTTTTAAGTCGAGCGAGTTATTTATCTGCTCAAGCAACTTGTAACTTTCTCCCATGTCCAATAATACCTCTTGGTTGCAAACAGCAAAGTTATAAATTAAACCCGTTAAACTATGGTTTGTTTAACATGGGTTGCATTACCAATAAATGCTTAAATTTGCTTTGCTTTAATCTACATCAACTTAAAAGTAGCCTAAATATTTTACTATGTCAAAAAAATTGATGCTCATTAGTCTGGCTTGTATTGCTGGTATTACCTTTTTTTCTTGTGTGCCCGCAAAGGAGTTTCAGACTTTGCAGGATAAGAATCAGAAGTGCGAGGAGGAGCGGGAACGCTTCTCAACCGAGAACGAGTCGCTAACCGTTAAGGTAACAGAGCTGGAGGCTCGTATTAAGGTGCTTACATCGCAGGTTGATGTGTTAATGCGCGATAGCGTAAATCGTAGCCTAGAGCTTAAGCGCTTGACCGAGGATAATGAGACCCTAACTACCCGATATGCCGAGTTGCAACGCGTTCAGGAAAGCCTAGTGCAAGGAAATGTTCAGGAGACACGTAAGGTTTTGGTTCAGCTTCAAAAAACACAGGAAGAGCTGCAGGAGAAGGAGGATGCGCTTAAGGAATTAGAGCGCCGTCTTAACCAGCGCCGCTTGAGCCTAGAGCAGCTGCAAGCCGACTTGGAGCGAAACAAGGCCGAGATAGAGAAAATGCGCCTTGAACTGGAGGAGCGTAACGCTCGTTTGGTTGAACTTGAGAAGATATTAGCAAGAAAGGACTCGGCTGTACTTGCCCTAAGGCGTAAGGTTTCCGATGCTCTGTTTGGATTTGAGGGCAAAGGCCTTAGCGTAAAAATGCAGAATGGTAAGGTTTACGTGTCGCTGGAGGAGAAGCTTATGTTTAAGTCGGGTAGCTACGTTGTTGACCCCAAAGGAGCATCGGCCATTAAGCAGCTAATCCCCGTACTAGAGCAGAATACCGATATTAACATTATGGTTGAGGGTCATACCGACGATGTGCCCCTTGCTGGAAAGGGAGATATTAAGGATAACTGGGATTTGAGCGCTAAGCGTGCCACCTCAATAGTTCGCATTCTGCTGGAATCATCAAAGATTAATCCTAAGCGTATTACTGCAGCTGGTCGTGGCGAGTTTTACCCTATCGATCCAGCAAAAACACCTGAGGCTCGCCAAAAGAATAGGCGTACCGAGATTATTCTAACTCCAAAACTTGATGAGCTGTTTGAGATTCTGGAGGTGCAATAGAGTGAAACGTTAGACGTTAGACGTGAAACGATTTAAACGCTGCCCTAAGCATTGGTGTTTAGTGTTTAATCGTTTCACTCCTTAAATCTTTAACCTTTTTCCTTGACCTTGCTAAAAGTCAAATTACTAGAG